>JAQUPL010000009.1 GCA_028716565.1 Candidatus Omnitrophota bacterium | reverse complement strand
CTTCCAGGTCGTCGGTGAGCTGCTCGGCGGGGTGCGCGCCGATGTTGGTCGAGGGATTAGGCACCGGTATGAAGATGAACGGCAGCTGCGTGCCTACGCCTAAGTCCTGTGCCGCGCCGGAAACGTTACCGATCAGTACATTGTTCATGAGGCGATTATTGATACAGGTGGGACCGCCGATATTGATACCGTAACCGCCGCAGGAGCTTATGAAGTTGTTCTCGAAGAAGTTGTTATTGGAGTCGGAGAGCAGCCTTATACCATTGGCGATAGCACCGTAGATATAATTGTCTTTGATCTCGCTCTCCATCAGGCCGAACGTCGGCACGGTAGCGATACCGTAATCTATGCCATTGTCCCCGATGGAAGTCATCAGGTTATTGTATATCTTGTGGTAATAGTGCCCCACACACTGACCAAAATTGATACCGCTGGCTCCTGTAGCTGTAATAAAGTTATTGTATATAGAGAACCTGAGACTCTGCTCGGTTACATCAGGCACTATGTTAATGCCGTGGTTATCCGTAGAAGCTATCCAGCAGCCTCTAATAACAATATTATCGGATTCCGTGCCTTCTATATGTATGCCATCGCTATCACTCTCTACTATAGCTACATCTTCAACTAAAGTAGTATCGTAGGCGGCTTCTATGAAGATACAGTGGCATACTTTACCGCCACCGCCTCTCGTATATATTACGAGATTTTTTACCTTTGATCCTGCTATACCACTGATAACGATACCGTGCTCGCCGGTGGCTAACCCGGCGCCATCTATTGCGGTGGCAAAGTTTTGCCCTTCGATAGTAATGTAATCGCCGGGAACTATTATGGGATCCGCCAGTATAAAATTACCCTCGGAGAGCACCACTCGCCCGCCGCCCGCCGGCAGATCTGCCAAAGCCGCGTTGATCTGAACTTCGTCCGCCACGCCGTCGCAGATATAGTCCGCCTGGGCGCGGCACTTGTCCAGCGAATCGGAAGCCGCCACAAAAAGAGTTGCCACTCTCGGCGGCATCCAAAGGCCTTGTGACGGTGTTCCTCCTTTAGCCATCGCTCACTCCTTAAATCGCTGACGGGATCTCTAAAACCTTGAATGTCTGGATAGTGCAGTTGATACCGTATTGATAATTGATAGTATCGCCGTCCGCTACCAGCGTATCAAACTCAAAAAGCGCGCCTGCAGGCAGTGCTACAGCATGGTTATAAGCCACTGTCTGGGTATTGCCGGCGCGGGTAATGGTCACGTAAAATATTCCGCTAACGGTGCACGCCACCTGGCAACGGAAGAGCGACGGGCTGATTATAGGCGCCAGGGCCGCTCCAAGAAAATCGGCCGGAGTAAGGTAAGCCGTGTTGTGTACGGTAGCCCTCACCTGCGGCTCCATGGGGCTATTGGCGATCAGAATACGGTAAGTATCTCCAGCAAGTACAGCTACTCCAAGATCGTCAAAGCTGATTGCGGTAGCTGCATTGGTGGTTATGTATCGCTGGTAGCTTATGCCGGTAGCAATATGAGTAATCTCAACCGTTCTGCCTTCCATGATATCGACACCCCAGTTCTTTGTGGTATCGATAAGGGTAAGGTTAGTGCCCCCAGTTGCCACCCCCTCATCTACTACTACGCTTGAGATGGTGGATATCGAGCCATCCGGAAGCAGGCGCAGTGGTATCCAAACTTCACGACCAGGAGTTGAGCTTAAATAATCCTTCCCAAATATCTTACTTCCTGCTGACATACCCCACCTCTTAAGTGTTATTTGGCTCGTTGATCGTCGCTATAAAATCATCCAGGTAAGTATAATCATTCCTGGCTGCGGCGCTTGCTATCTGGAACTCTGCGGCCATATGCTTACCGGCTATCGGTGCGGGCAAGAAAGGCACACTGCGCTGGGTGATATCAAACTCGTTCTGGTTGAATAAAATGCGTGTATAGAGTGCGGTCTGAGTATCCCATACCATCTTTATAGTATTGTAGCTCTGGTCGTCGAAGAGCGCTTCAACGTCATTACTAACAAGGACTGCGCCGGCGGTAGCATCAAAAACATAGAGCTGTGCCCCCACCAGGTACCACATGGCGTAATACTGGTTGACGTTATCCGAGTAATAACTGATGCCGGACAGTATATTAAAGAGCTCTATCGCGAAGGAGAACTCCATACCCGCTTTGTTAGGGTTGTCTACGCCCCAACTACGCCGCACACTAGAATTCGTGGCCAGACCGCCGCTGAGCTTCATACTGAATCCGCCGTTCCTGAAGCTCTCCGTGCTCCACTCGCAATCACTGCCCGCGCCGGCCCCAAGTGTCGGCACCCAGGAAGATAATCCGTTCTCAAAGTTGTCGTGGATGACCACACTGCCGCGCCTGTCGATGGAGTTATAGGCACCCAGGCGCGTGGCCAGCTCGCCGTTATCGTTGTTTGTGTATATGCTCCCCTGCGGCACCCCGCCGATCGGAGCCTGGGATGAGTAGTCCGGGAGGCCTACGCCGCGTGGTTCTATTGTCCATTCTCTCGCGATACTAGCCACTGATATCCTCCTCCACGGTGACTGTCACAGTGATCGTGTGCGGGTTAATCGCGTCGCCGTTTTGCATATCTACCCAAATGTTTTCCTCCTGGGCCACTGGGATATTAAGGTTGTCAAATACCGGGGTCGCGTCATTAAGCGCAACGAAGCCTGTCTCGGGCAGTATACGCTTATTACCGATGCCTACGGCGACATCGACCAGGGCATTGCAGCCTGCCGGCCAATGCCTTAGTATCTTTCTAACTTTACCCGGATAAGGAGATTGGACGCTCAGCCTTAACGCTTGCCCTGGAACTAATATCTGCTGGAAGGGCACTTCCTGTGTTCTTCCCATGGTCATTTGTTCACCTCCCAGCTCCTGTAAGTAATTCGTTAATGATTCCAGTTGCTCGCCAACCACCTTCAGTTTATCATCAGCCGACATATATTTGTCGAGGAAATTGCCTCCTCCTCCCGGTACTGAGAACGGTATACGAGGCCCTGTCTGCTTTGCCATGAGAGGCCTCCTTTAAATTTCTTCGACTTCGATAGTAACACTGATACCGAGCACTGTCGATTCGAACGTTATCGCGGGTAGCGCGGCGGTCCACTGGATCTCGACGTTTGGGAAGTCTCCCTCCTCAAGTTGCCCGTCTAATCCGGTGAGCGTCACTATCGGCGGCAGCACGGCGGCGAAGGCGCCGGCAAGCCCCTGTCCCAAGCTCAAGTTGGAGCCGGCGCCGCAGGCGTTGGTCCACATTATCCTGCGGATGATGGCGGTCCTGCCCGGTGTGATATTGTACAGTGCAGCAGCCGCGCCGGTTACCGGCGATACGACTACCGCAGACTGCTTTCTGATTCCCGATCTATTCTGAACCATGGTCAAACCTCCTCATGTTATCGGCTAATCGCTGCCAGACGGCACGAATACCACTTGGTTAACTTTCTGCTTGACTTCGTTAGGTGTCTTCTCAGCGATCTTCATATCCTCGAGCATGTATCGGTAGCCGAAGAACGCTATCCGTGACATCGCTGTGGCATAGGCTGTTGGATTGGTGCAGTTGACCCATATCGAGTTGTCCTGCAGTATTACGATCTCGGTAGTGTGCAGGCACGGATCGCTAATCTCTGTGAACCTGTCGACACGCGCTGAGATATTGGCGGCGGTGAACCTGCTTTCCGCCCTGCCGAGCTTCACCTCCACCTGGATATCGTCCAGCGGGAAACACCTGAGTTGTATCATGCCCGGCGGTGTCGTTTGCTGGTCCAGGTTAATGAGTCTCACATCACCGGAATTAGCCAGCGCTGCGAGCGCGCCCTGGTCGAAGATCATCGCTTGTGACCGCGGCATCGGCTCAACGAACATAACCCGGTACAGGTGCCACATGGCTTTCATCCAAATCGCCACGTTCTCGTTCACCAGTGCGATGGGGTCAATCGGCCCAGCCTTTGCAGCATACAATCTTTCTGCCATGTCCATCCTCCTGTTTTAAAACAATAAAACCCCGCGGCTCTCCGGCTGGGGGTTTGACCTCTGCTCTATGATTGCTATTGATTTATGTATTGCGGTTTCAACCATTCTCATTGTTCCTTCATTCCTTGAAATGGTCTGTATTCAATTGTCTGGAATAGTGGGGGCGGGAGACCCGCCCCCACTCGGTTGCTACTTATATTAGGCTTATGTGCCTACTGCCGCTGCGATTAGCAATTTCATGCTTGCGCCTGCAAGGCTCGCGGCTGTGCTCTTGCGCACCCGGACCGCGAGGCGGGGGCTGCCGACTATCCGTATAGGATGGGGCAGCATATACGGCGTGTTTTTGCCCTCTACCACGGCGAACAGCTCGCTGCCGAAGTGGACCATTGCCAGATCTACTTCAGCCAACGCTACACCGCTGGCGATGGCGAAGTCTGCCAGGAACGCCTCCACGACTGGAGTCGTTATGAACACTCCGCATAACCAGCACGGATTAGGCACAGCCGCCGCGGCCACGATCTGCACGTATGCAGACCAGACCCAGGCGCCCGCAGCCGCATCTGACACTGCTGCTGTCGGCGCACCGACCGGCTGAACGGTATAACGGATAAGGTCGCTCTCTACAAGAGTCTTATATGTTGCCTTTGTTTCCTGTGGTACTCCCATTAGCTTGTACTCCTCTCTCTAAATTTAATGGACACAGTGGTTAGCTGACCTGCTCGCGGCGTGGCTCGATCGCGTACCCCTTGAGGATAAGGATCGTGCCGGCAGCGCCGATTGGGATCCTGTTCGTCACCTGGATGAAGCAGTTCTCCTGCGGGTCGTATGTGACAGGGACACCGAAGTACCCGTCGCTCTCCATCTTGGTGTAGCAGCTCTCAACATTGACAACTGCCGCGGTGCGACCAGCTCCGCCGGGGCCGCTGCGGAAGAATATCTCGGAGATCTCCGGGGCAGCGGCTTCGAAAGCGGCGCCGAAGAACACCAGGATTGTGTTTACGGGCACGCGCTCGTTGATCCAGTTGGTGACGGTGAAGGCCGCGGCTACCGCGGCTGCGGGCGCCGGGAATATCCAGCGATCGCCGGCGGCGAAGGCTGTAGGCAGGTCGATACTCGGGCGTATCTCGCGTACTGCGAGCTCAGCGCCATTTGCGCCAAGCTTCTTGTAAATAGCGCGGTCCATACCCGCTGCTATCGCGGATTCCTTCATGTTCTTCTGATCTGTTACCGTCAGCTCACCCGACGGTATGAAAGTGGAAAATGATGCTCCCTTATATTTTGGATCATCTAACAGTCCCATGGTTGGTTCCTCCTTCTAAGTATAAGTTAATACTGGGGGTTGATTCTCATCATCCCTGACTATACCTGCGGTTTTATCGGCTGGGTGTCGCGCCAGTCATAAGCCACAGGTAACCCTGCGCGCCTGGCCGCCGGTAACGCTACCGGGGACCCGGCCCGTCTGCCGGTGCTGGTGCCACTCATCAGTGAGGGCAGTGACGCACCGAGGGTGGCCACGCTCGCCGCGGCGATACCCATTGATGCTTCACCCGGAACACCGTCCAGATACATGGCGCCCGCGACACCTCCTGCTCCCAGGAGAAGGGTCAGCGGCATGCCCCATGTCGGTCTCGCTTTGACGAGCTGGCTCATTGCGAGCCCTGTGACGAAAGCGCCCCCGAGGACGATGGCTTTGGCTCCCGCACTTCCTGCGACCACATTTACCTTTGCTGCCATGGTGTCCTTCTTTCTCCGGTACGCGCTCATTTTACGGTTACGTCAAAACGCTCACCGATATTTATTTTGAGTCCGCAGAGACTGTCGTAAAAAGAAATGAGCCCAGACCTTTCCTAATACGAACAGTCTCTGGGCTCAATTTGAACGATATCCGATTATTAAAAGTTTGTCAATAGTGTTATTCCGCTGGTGAAAGCTCATCTATATCATATTCGAACGCAGTATCGTTTATATCTGGCTTTCTAAAAAGCGATATAACACCAAGCGTCACGCTGGATATACCTAATATCAAACTAAACGTACCTAAAAGAACGCCGATATTGATATTATTCTTCATCCTTTATCCTCCAGCTACGCTACTTTAAATACGTCCCTGTCCCAATCCGCTTTAATCATACCGCCGCCACCGATGTTCAGGTCGCCGCCGACCTTTTGTACGGCTTTAATCATATCGATGCTACGACCTGATCCGAGGGTGGAATAGAACACTCCTGTCATCGTCACGCTCACAGTAGCCCAATCGCTCGAGCTTGGGAGTAGAGCATTCGCAGTAGCCCACACGCCGTCCTCACTGCCATCTTTCAGCCCGGCGCCAAACAGAAAAGCTCCCCCTCCCTTATAAATAACATTCATCGTTACACTAAACGCCTGGCCGTTGGAAAGCAGTCCGCTCGCCGGCGTCTTTGAGGTCATGATAAGGTTTTCAGTATCCTGGAAATCAGCTCCCTCGTTCAACAGCGTAAATATCTCAAATTCTTCACTGCCGCCCACATCGCCCCAGAATGGTCCTTCTTCTCCAATGTTCTGTATTTTGGCAGCTACTGGAGATTGCTGCTCGGTCCAGTCCATCGGTACGTTACAGCTTAAAGTAAATGTCGTCGGCTCTCCGGCGGGTAGAGATATTAACTTATCTTGACCTTCATAAGGCGTTAATTTATTTTCTGCTATTAAGTCCAGCCTGAACGTGCGTAAGAGATTCGATTGAGTGCTGTTATTCACAATAACCTCAACCTGAGCCTGCTGAACCTTCCCCACGACAAGCGACGGGTTAACGGCCCTCACACTAACTATCTCAAGTATGCCCGTGTCCCCTGTATCGCTCTGGATAGCGAACGCCGCGCTGGCGGTCCATACCGGCCCGCTGACGCCAAGCAGAATAAGCTGTGCGTTCAACTGTTTCCCCGGACCCCAGTCCCCCGGCAGCGTATAACTGATTATGACGTTCGCGGTTTCTCCGGGCTGCAGGGCTCCGACCGACTGGGGAGCCCCCTCGATCGGGGACTCAAATATGCCGGTACCCCACATATCCAGGCGCAAGATCGGCGATTGCACCGACTCTGATTTATTAGTGATTGTAACTTCAACCTCGGCGACGCCTCCCCGCGGAAGTACCGGGTCCACTATCTCAACAGAGATATCAAAATAAGTGAGATCCTCAACGCCGCCGCGCATTACAAACCAAACAACGCCGCCGATGATGGCGCCGGCCACAACGCCGCCGACAACAAGAGGCAGAATCCCGCCTCCGGCGGACCTCATAATAAACGCCTGGGGTGGAGAAGGTGCAGGTGCTTTCTCTTCTTCTGCCATTACGACCTCCGTTTCAGGTACACACCTATGCCGATAGCGGACGCGGCCACCGCCAGGCCTGCGGTAACAGGTATCCACCATTTCTTCCAAAAACTACCATCGACTTCCTCTTCCCCGCCATTTTCATCACCGTCATCGGGTATATCCTGAAAATCGGTGTTTTTCACCGTGAAACTCTGCGTTACATCTGTTCTAATCCAAAGGATCCCTGCGGCCTCCAGCTCGGCGATCTCTTGGTCGCTGTATCCAAGCTCGTCGCTATAGATTGGGAGGAAGATGGCTACTTTAAAAGTCGCGCTCTGCGTGTTAGGCATCGGCCTTCCCTCGGGACGCAATACTTCATCCTCATGGTTAGGGCTGAGGATTGTTATGCCGTCATACTCAATCTGGGAGCCCTGCACGTCGTCATACCACCCAAGCCCGAATCCTACTGCAGGCGCGCCGTCCGCCAGATGCACGGTGCAGTAGGGTCGAATCTCATCACCTGTACCAGCGGTCTCAGGGGCCTGCATATCGCTTATAGATACATTCATGTCTCACCATCCTCGCGTTATTACGGCGTAATAATCACCTTTGTATCCTGTAATGCGCGTATAATGCATCCATCTTGGCCTGCTTATTACGCGGGAAGTTACAAAAGTCCTGCCACCCATCCCGCTCCTCTATAACCAGCTTATCGTTAAACCTGATATATGGAACGTAAGGGTCGCCCTCTGCCACAGCGCTCACTCCTTCAATTTTAGCTTCTGGTATTGTCGTGTCCAGGGTAAAGAAGCTAGATCCCTGTACTATCGATACCCAGGCGTGTCCCCACCCGGTGTAAGTGCCGACGGTGCAATAAACCTCATTCTCCGGCATGAAGTTTCTTAATAATGATACAAGGACCGTTGCCGACCCTTCACAGTCGCCGTAGCGCGGTGGATCCAGCGTTTCCCACGGCAGCTCCCAGAAGTCATCGATCTTACTGGAGCGTTTCACCGGCATCCTGATGATGGGGCAGCCGCGAAGGAAGCTGACTTTTTCGTGGAAGTCCTGTACATCATTACATGAAGGCGGATACTTAATGTTATGGCATACCCAATCCCAGCAGTTCCATATCCTGTCGCCCTCTGCGCTGATCCCGGCGAGCACGTCCCGGACGCTCGGGGTAAATGGCGTCACGAATTCGCGGATATCGAGGTACTCATTACCGAAGCGCTTGCCATAAACAGGATAATCCATCTTATCACCAACATAAAAAAATAGGGCGAAGGTATCACCTACGCCCTAAATATATCGCCTTATATCCGCTGTTGTCAAACTAACAGAGTGCCCACGGACTTCAGCTCACCCTGGACCCATCCTGGGTGTCTGGCAAGGACCGCGCCCTGTGCCGGCAGCTTATCCGATATCAGAAATATCAACCTGTCTACACTGATATTCTCCAGTAGTTCCAACCCTTTGTTTTTTGCCGCCGGCGCGCCGGCTTTCCTTGACTTATCTATTCGTCTTTTGATATCCGGGTAACCTTCAAGGATCGTGTCCACCACCAGAAGCAGCTCCTCCCGCGGTCGCTGTTTCAGCATATCCACAAGACTCCACCCTTCATTGATACGTCTCTCGAGTTCCTGCGCCTCCAGCGCGCCCAGGTAGTAAGCAATAAACTCAGCTATCGGCCTTGTTATCCTGGATGTTACCAGGCGTGTTATAAAACTGTTCTCTGATACCATGGCCGTCAACTACCCCTTTCTGTCTTTTTCTTTGCTTTCATCGGCCTGATCCGGTGCGCTGTCGTCTACCGGCGCTTCGGCGTCCGGACCTTTTACGACATCCCGATTACAGTGGGGGCAAACAACACCATAGCCGGCAGGTATATTTACAGGGAATTTTAACGGCTTACCGCAGCCCGGGTGTGGACAGGCTACTTCTTCGATAATAAATTGCTCAGGGAGCGGTGTATTCTTGGTTGCTACCACAGCTTGGGCGCGGTCTGGTTCAGATGGCGGCTCCTGATGTTTCACTGAAGACCTTTTAGGCTGAGGGCGCGGGGCAGGCCGCGGCGCCGTCACATCAGTAGATGTTTCTTCACCCTCATCTTTTTCGCCGCCCCTTTTTGGAGAGACCGCTGCAAGTATATCAGGCATATAACTCTGCACCATCTCGAAGAAGCTGCCGAGCTTCTCCATCTTCATCTTCTGTAAATCCTGGGTCTGTCTCATTCTTTCACGTTCTCGGTCATCGTCTAATAATAGACGGGCGACCTCAAGCCGGCCTATACTGGCTATACTACTGGGATCCAAAGCCGTGCGCTGCGGCTCTTCAACCCCTAAAGCTCTCTTTAACCTATCTCCAAGCGATAATCTGTCTAATATCTCATCTACCGGATCCTTGGGTTTTGTAGCCGCCTGATCCAGGTTAAGTAGCTTATTGACCGCTGCCGTGGTCAAGGCGTTACCTGTTACCTGGTCGGCCAGGCCAAACAACCCGGACGCCCCGGAATTGTTTCTAGCCTCATTCTGGCTCTTAACGAAGGCCTGCATAGTCTCGTACATGCGAGCCACTACGCTGTCGATGGTGCCTAACCTCATCTCGAGGTTAGCCCGTCGTTCTTGATCCAACTCGGAGCGCAAAGCCTCGGTTTCCCTCTGCCTTATCTCGCTTATTTTGGTAAAGTCGATACCGAGCATATTGCCGACTTTTGCCAGCTGCTCGAGGTTATTCTCTCCGACCGACGACGCCACTCTATTAGAATAAGGCGAATCAAACGCGCCCATCGCCTGCCCGATCTTACCGATCTTTGCTATCTCAAGTTGTTCGTTTAGGCTCGCCAATATATCATCGGCGGTTACCTTCTTTTTTAGTGCCGGCTGATCGCTGCTATCGCCGCCTACCGGCCTGAAGGGTATAACATCACTCACTGTAGCTTTTTTATTATCTTTGTCCATTCTCACTGCCTCCACATACTTTAACGCAAAACTCGCCGGCCATCCCTCTTAGGTCGAAGTCTTTGGCGTGTTCCAGGTAAAACTGTGTTATTGTCTGCGTTATCCACTCTCCGCGGCTGGGCGGCTCCATACCCATGGCTACGCATCTATCACAGAATAGTTTATAAAGAAGGAGGAGCTCCGCGGGCAGCTCATCGGTGGCCGCGACCCACTTTGCGACAAGCGGCGATCTCGGCTTCCAGTCAGGTTTTTCCTCTTTATCCTCATCTTTATTCTTCTGGCCGCTGCCCCAGGCGAGCTGGGGGGGGTGAGCTACTTTCGTGGCGGATAGACCGAGGAGGTTCGCCTGCCGCATATTGTCGGCCAGAACCTCTCCTGTTTCGGCGTCGACCAGCCGCCATTTATGCTTATCCTTCTCGCCTTTTTCTTTTGCTTCCCTGATGTGAGCTATGTAGTCCTTGCCGAACCTGTCGCTTTCGGCGTTGCATAAACACCGCCATACAAGTATACGCTCTGGAGTTATTTCTGGCTCCTTTTTGAGACTACTTTTTTGGCTCCTTTTATTTTGGCTGGCGCCAGACTCAATAAATTTGAGGTTTTCTTCTTTTGAGGGGTTTGAAGGCCCGGGGAGCACATTAACTTTCGTCATGATTAGCCTCCTTTCACTGGCAACAGAATAAACAGTTAGATTAAATTTGTCAAGTTTTACCAGTTTTTTAAGTTATGCACACCCCCTGTTATTAGCACTACATTACAATTACGAAGTATCAGATAGCGATATATAACATGAAATGTAAGTCATAATAATAAGGGGTTTGGTGTTGTGGTTGGTGGAAAATATTATGTAATGGAGTTCTCACGATTATAACTTTACATATTATACTACTTTATGTCTATAAGATTTTTGGTAACAAAAATAGCCATTTTACGAAGATATAGCAAAACAACATAGTGCGAACCACAATCGTAGTTTAGAAAAAAAACAACATAGTGCGAACCACACGAAGTGCATAATATGTGCATAAGTTACTTAAAAATGTGCAGAGTTTGTGCAGAGTTTGTGCAGAAATATAACTCAGGGGCCCGGGTGGACTGTGTAAAAGTTTTTGGGTGAAAAGCCTTCCGGGAGTTTTGCACAGAGTTATGCACATATTATGCACACCCCCTGCGGCCTTGACCAGGCTGTGGTTTTATGCTATGTTCAAAGAGGCTTCGGGAGGTATAAAATGCATCCTTCAATAGTTAAGTTCTGTGTAAATGTCCTGGGTATGGGCATAGATACCATCATAACTGAGTTTACCGTCCGGGCGAGAAATCGTGCCAGTTTAAAGATGTACGACTCTGCGATCGAACATGCCGCGAAGGTGGAGCAGGCCGTCAACGGCGGCGATCTAAACGAAGAGTTCGGCCTTAATATTATCCGTGGTAAAAAACCGATCGACGCCGCCGTGTCCGCTATGGCCGGGCCCGCGCCGGCGCCCGGGTTTGAAGATGACACCGCACCCCACGCCGGCACGTCACAGCTTAGCGCCGCTGGCCGCGCGTGCATTCCGTGCGGTAATGACCATTTTTCCACAGTGAGCGGTCTCCTGGCGGAGGCTATGCGCTTCGCACGGTCCTCCGATATTGCCGATCCCGAGGTAGTCAAGCGGATCAGCCTGGCGGAGGACGAGCTCAACGCTTTCGAGCGCGTCGACGCCGCCCCGGATAAGATAGCGGCGCTCCCGGAGGAAGAGCAGTATATCATCTCCGCCATGACTCAGGACTCCAGGACCATCAGGCACCGGCTCAGCGACCTGCAATCCCCGGACGATCTGCTGCAGCTGGCCGCCGATGTCAAGAAGTTGCGCGAGGGTTACAGGATGCAGGTTTTCGGCATGCAGCTGGCACATAGCTAAAGGAGGCTACATAGCTAAAGGAGGCTAACGTGGGAGATGAGAAGAAATCAGACGTTATAGTAGAAGCAGCAAGCGCGCAGGTAGTAAAGATAGAAGCTCCGGATAAACTGAATATACCCCTGGTGGAATTCAAGTGCGGCGGTTGCAGGCGGGTCCTGGCGCTTTACGCTATTATCGATGGCTGTATGGTGGTGAAGTGTAAAAGATGCAAGGCGTGGAACTGTATTGACATTCACAGCGAAGTACAGGATAATGGCGGTGTAAAGGTCGGGTAGGCAGACGGCCATCTAGGCATAAGGCCACCACCACTCCGGGGTTACAGGAGTAAATAAAAGAAGGAGCGCTCTAATGATAATCACAAGTTTCAGGTCCGTTGGTTATCTGAAGTCCCGCCCCAGGGCACATAAACTCGAGGGCATTATGACCAAGCAGCATGCCGGAATGGTTATCGCTGCAAACCCGAAGCCCTATCCCATCAACTCGGCCCAGCGGAAGGTCCGCGACGCCGCTGCCGCTTGCGGGATCAAGAAAGGCATGAGCCGCGCCGCGCTGGTAACAGCGATGCGCACCTGCATCCCGGGCAAGTTTTAAATAGACAGCCGGTGAGGCAGTAGAATAGGACATAAGACGAGGGGTTTGACCCCTCGTCTTATTTTGTTATAATGATGTCGTGAGTGAGACAAGAGGTAAAAAGGGATTTTCTGTACACAGGCTGCCGTCTAGCTACGAGCTAACTTCCCAACAGAAGTTGATGAAGGACGCCGCGGAGGCCTGCGGGATCCGTAAAGGGATGACCAGAAGCGAGCTGCTTGAAAAGATGAATACGTGTGTCCCTGAGTTTTATAAGCAGCGGAAAGGGGAGGCTATGTCTGAGAAGAAGGTAATCAAGGTTTATCATTCACCTCATTGCGATTCGTGCCACCAGGCGGTAGATCTGCTCAATAAGGGCCGGTTTGAGTCCAATATCGAGGGTGATGTCCCGGTCGACCTCATTGACGTGACGAGCGACGAAGGATTCCGGGAGATCGGCGAGGCCGGCGTCGACGCGGTGCCCACAGCGAAATACAATGGGAAAACGTGTAAGCTGGGTATCGATGAAGAGCAGCAAGTTGTGGTTATCACGTGCGATCTGCCGCCGGAGGACCAGGCCGAAGAACAACCTACCTCCGAGGATTAAAAAAATTGCAGCCGTTGGCCAACGGATCGTCGCATGGGCAGATGCGCCCGAAGCTCTCAGGTCTCAGGCACCGGCAGTCGTTATTTATAATAGAAAGCACCACGTTACTAATCTTTATCCTATTGTGTATAGTGATCCCCTTGCGCTCTTCCAGAGATCGCAACTGCGCGAGAATGCGCTGCGGCTCTTCTCCAGAAAGGTCGTCTTCGCCCTGGGTATCGATCTCTTCTATAACATTCTCAGGTATCAACTTCAGTATGCGCTCTACGCGCTCAAGGCGCTTCTCCTGGGCCTCGGCGATGTTATAGAGCTCCTGGACGGATGGCGGCAGGGGGAACGCACCTGATCCGTGCCGGTGCTGGGAATTCGAAACGATGTTAAGATCCGGATCAACCTCATACAGAAGTTGTTTTAAAGTTTTCTTCGGCATTACGTCCAGCCTTTATCTTTCCTTATCATCTCCCATGCGGCGTTTAACCGCTTGGCCATGGCGTCGTTCTGCGTGCCGGTGTCCGGGTGGTATATCTTCATAAGGTCCCGGTAACGCTGTTTGAAAGTGTCCTGGGGAGCGTCGGGCCGCAGCCCGAAGAGCTCGTATGGCGATATCGATGCCGGCGGCGCCGGCGGTATGATATTAAAGCGGCGCTCATAAGGAGGCGGCAGCTGCTCCTGCGCGGGAGCGCCGAAGGAGTTGAAGATCCGCTGCATGGTATCGGCGATCTGCGGCGCGTTCTTTGTTAAAGAATCGATAAAATCGTTGAAGATCTTCAGCCCGTCGCTTACGTCGTCGATTTTAGTCCTTCGTGGTTTCTTCTTCGCCATTACCGAACAACCTACCTAACGATCGCAAAAATTGCTTCCCTGTAGATATTATCCCGGAACGCTCTACATTGTCCAGAATGTCCGCGGCGCGGTCCGCCAGGTTGTCCGGTTCTCCCTTACCAGTGGCTTTATCTTTGTTCTCTTCCATTACCTGCCTCCCGTTTGTATTCTACCACATCCACGGCCAGATAAAACGGATCTCTCCGGTTTCGGCCAACTCAAAAGACTTTATCACATGGAAGCGGAGGAGGATCATAGCGAGTTTCAGTCTGTTGATATTCATGTTGTTAAGCATCTATTTTCTTCTCCTTCATAAACACTTCTACTGAAGCCGTCTTTTTAGAGTCGTTCTCGAATACAGAATTGGTTACGGTTTGGTGAGAACCATTCATTGAGAGAAGTGATTGCAAATCTACCTGGCCCAGCACAAATTTCTGATGGATTTCCGGCTGGAGTTTAACCTGACAGGCTGCGATGCTGCCGAGGAAAACGACTGGGCCTTTAATAATAATATCTTTACCCGAAGCCTGAATTTCACGTTTCGCTTTCTCTATCTCACTAAGGAGGGATTGTAGTTGTTCCTGTAGTTTAGTCATCTCATCGTGAGTTTTAACCATATTGGTGAGGTTGGGGAACATGAACTCACCGAGCTTTCTTCGTAGTTTCAATAACCGCATTTTAGCCTCCCGTTCATATACCTAATGGTATATTGACAAGGGGATTATAATCGTGTATCGTGGCTTTGTCAAGTGAAGGGAGGCTACTATGGTAGGAATTAGATATTACACCCCAGAGAATCCACCCAGACTCGTTTTTGTAAGTACAGGAATCAGCTGCAGGGATGACAAGTGGATGACGCTATATCAAAAGCACCCATACACGAAAGGCACGCACCGGCTAAAGAGCCAAGCGCTGCCGATCCGGGCAACAGAAAAGGAAGCTCAGGACGATCTCGATAGGTATGCGACTTCACACGACTTCAGAAGGGAAGAGACTTAATGCGTTCTTTACCACGCGGGATAAATAGGACAAAAATCGAGTGGTGTGACTGCACCTGGAACCCCATCACCGGTTGCACTAACGGCTGCCCTTATTGCTACGCCAGGCGGATCGCAGAGCGCTTCCGTGGTACTCCTTCCTTCCCCAGCGGCTTCGAGCCGACCATACATGTAGACAGACTGACGGCCCCTTTCTACCTCAAGGAAAAAGGTCGAAAGATATTCGTGTGCTCCATGGGAGAGCTTTACGCGGATAATTACGAGAATTGGACCTATGAAGTTTTAAGGACCGTCAAGAAATGTCCGGATCAGACATTTATCACTCTCACAAAGCAATCTCAAAACCTAAACCGCTGGTCCCCTTTCCCGGATAACTGCTGGGTCGGCGTTAGTGTGACGTGTGAGGACGAGCTGCTGACGGCCTGCGCGGAGCTCGCGTCGGTAGTCGCCCCGGTGAAGTTCCTGAGCCTCGAGCCTCTTTTGAAGTGGGACAAGCATACACAGATGGACTGGTTCGGCACGGCGCTTGCGCTGGGCCGGATATCCTGGATAATTATAGGAGCCCAGACGCAGCCTTATAGGCCGCCGTCTAAGGAAAGCGTCCTCGAGATCTTCCATGCTACCGATAACGAGAGTGTAGCGCTCTTTTTGAAAGATAACCTGAAGCCGCTCCTTGGTGTCGATAGCCTGAGACAGGAGTGGCCGATAGTATGAAGGAGGACCTGCGCTGGCTGGCTATATGCGTTGTGTGTATGGTAGTTGCGGTCGTCGGCCTGGCGCTTTATGGCCTGGCGTGGACCTGGTGTTGGATAAATAGGAGGTTAACGTAATGCTGAAACAATGTCCGTTATGCCACGGAACAGGGAAAATTATAAACGTATGTAACTTTTGTCATGGAACAGGTTTTGTCGATGTTATGGAAGAGGACCCGCGCACACTGAAATTTCCGGAGACACCATGCAGTGTTAAAAAAAGAGAAATGGCGATTAATACCCTCGATGATCTGGCGCAGCTGGTAACGTACCTTGACCTTAAGCGGGCCGGCCCGCTGACGCCGGTATATTCTACTGAGAGAAAAAAGATGTCGGCGGCCATATGGGAGGGGCTCGATGGTGGTTATAGCATAGAGCTGCGCGCGGTGAAGGAGAGCTGATATGTTTAATAAGTCGGATTTTTCAAAGATATTACAGGTTACTAGGAGGGCGAAGAGAAACGCCGCAATGACGCAATCTGGCAACCTTTCTAAAATTGCTCGATCTATAACAAGTGTTTGGTTTGACTACAGATGGATTGATAGTATGTTTCCAGGGCCTAGGGAAAGGTTATTATTATATCGGTGGTATCACACTGTTTATTGTTTAAGACAGGGAAGAGATGTTAACTAAAACACAAAAAGAGAATATGCTGCAGAAGTATAGCGACTCGCTTTCCAGCGACGAGCATACGAAAGGCCTTTTGGTGAGCTTCTGTAGGGACTTCCTGGAGAAGATAAAGTACCGCGAGCCGAACAGGGCCGCGGTCATGGCGTATATAGCTTACCTCCACAAAGAGGACTACGCGGACAGCAGTATCAACTTGAAGTGGCGCACGCTGCGCCGCTTCTTCATCGTGAACGGCCTCGAGTGGCCGTTCCGCAGCAATGAGACGCCCCGGGTCCGCGAAAGCGAGGTTTACGCGCCGGCGATGCACCCGGAGCTAATAAAGAAGTTTATAACTGCTGCTCATGCCGGCGAGCTTACAGCGGAGCAGGCGGCATTCCTCGCGTTGTCGACGACATACGGCCACCGCCGCGGTGAGCTGGCCGGCACGCAGATCGCAGACATTGACCTGGGGAGCGGCCTGCTGCTGGTAAAGACTTTGAAGCATGGCCGGGAGCGCTGGCATAAGATACCCGGGGAGATCGTTCCGTGGATCCAGGAATACCCTTTCCCGGGCCGCAGCGAGGACATGGTTACCAGAATATATTTGTCGATCGAGGAGGCCGCCGGCGTTCCGCACATCGACGGCACCGGATTCCATTCGATCCGGCGCACGCTGGTCACGCTGGTCGGCAGGTATTGCTCCGAGCTCGAGGTGAAGAAATTCTTTAGGTGGGGAGCCTCGACCATGGCGCAGCGGTACATGGCTACGCAATTTGTCGGCATGGACGATGTGACGCGCGAGATCTCGGGGGAAGACTATAATATCGACGACAAGGTGTTTGCGGAGCACCCCTTTTTGAAGGTATGGGAGGATTAGAAATGTTAAAAAAATTGATATGTATGATATTTGGGTGTGTATATGTTAAAGAATACTGGGAAGTAGATAAGGAGGCGTTAGCAACATTAAAAGATATGATGAGTTGTGATAGTATAAAATGCCCTATGCCATATAAACTGGTCGTTCTGCCACTAACGCAGTGTCCAAGATGTGGTAAGTCTCTAATAACCGAAAAATGAGGAGGAACAGTGAGCGACTTGACTTTAGGCGAACTGGCAGATTATGTAAAAAGCCAAGGTTGGCTTCGTATCACAGATTGTGTATATTTAACGCCATCTGGTATTTTATTAGCCTTTAAATTCAGATGGGGACACGATATAGGCTGTTGTATTAGCGTAGAAATGATAAAGGAGTGCCACCGTAGCCGCCATTCGGGAGAATATAGTTATACTACGTTTTAAGGAAGGAGAGCAGAATGAAAGAGCTGACGCTATCGTTGCACGACGAGATTTATGAGAAGGTGTGTATTTTTGCCAGTGAGAGGGGGCTGGAGGTAGAGGAGGCAGTAAAGTTTATAATAGGAGACGCATTAAGGTTCACTGGAGTAGCGCCCATGATACTGCCACCGCTTGCCCCATCAAAGGATCCAATGACCCCGCTTTACAAGATGATGGAGGCTATGGGTATGTGCAAATGCAAAGACTGTACTACACCACTGACGGCAGATGAAATTATGGTCAATGGTGCCAAATGCTTTAAGTGTAAGCCGGATACAAGAAATCTGGAGTTTTAGGTGCCAAAACAAACTAGGAAGAAGCGGACCGGCGGCGTGCCGGCGCGGGTTGTGCCGAAAGCGCCGCCCGTTAAGCTGCCAAAGAAGAAGCCGCGATTCAAGGCGGCCCCGCCGCCGCGCGCGCCGCAGACGGTGACTCGACTTCGCTGCCCACTATGTAGTATGATGACCGAATATAAAAACTTCCTGGAGGCGTCTCCGGAGCTGCAGTTCTTTGAACAGACTTTCGGCGGGCGCCTGCCGGCGCCGCGCGGTACAAAGCCCGGGCACAAAAGCAAAGAGGCGCCTGGCGTGATGGACTACCGGGATATCACGGATCCGCGCAGCGAGCAGTATAAAAACGTCGTCGACGTTATCCGGGTACGTGTAGATAATATCAACGAATCACTTCTTAGCGGCCAGGTGGAGGAGAAAACAAAAGTGAAGAGGAAACAGAGCAAGAAGAAAACCACTTAGGGGGCGAGATGCCAGCAGGTTGTCCTGGGAACTCGGGTGGCGGTCATTACTGGATAATAGATAGCAGAACGGGCGAAGCAGCCTGTAAATATTGTCCCCTCCGTCAAAAATACGATATCGATGCCCTCATCTTCCCGGATTATAAAGGCAGGCCGCGTGAGTTCAATGGTAGGCATGAGAGAAAAACACTCAGAACAACATTGCAGTTCGAGGTCGACCGCGACATGATTGAAGCGCTGAAAGGGCTGCGGACCAGCATCGAGGAGCAACTGAATACTATAAACCACCAGGCACAGTCCTATCGCGAGATCTCCCGTAAGACAAGCGATCGTGATATAAAGAATAAGGCAAAGGTGGTTGTGAAGAACATGGAGTTGAGCGCCGGCGTCCTGGCCGGGCAGATGAAGGCAGTATCTCTTATAGTTAAAGGACCATAGATGTAGAAGGAGGCGTGATGGTAAAAATTACATGGCAGTTAAAAAAGGTAAAAGGAGATCTTAAAAAACCAGAGTTTGAGGTGGTCAACTCCGGCGATATCCTTGGCGATCGCGCGTTAATGGTGACTGTGAACAAGAATGGCGATTGCGGGATGGTGGCGCTGGGGATGTCTATTACTGAGGCGTTGGGCGCCATAAGAGAGTGTCTTGATAGCGATCTATGGATGGATAGAGATTTTATAAAAAAGACGAATAAAGAAGTCACTCTGGCCATCGATATCCACGCGGACGAAGCGCAGCCGGAGAAAGTAGAACACCTGGAATATATCAGGGCTATCATTATCGTATTAAAAGAGGACGATGATGATGAGGAAGTTCATTGCTACAATATAACTCGTCCTGAAGGTAAGGGGATACTCGAGATGACCTTAATGCTGCAGCTGCTGACCATGGGTATGCAGAACGCGCTGACGCAGGCCGCGACCAGGCCGCAGGCTGCGAGGATGATGCCGCCGCTAGGGCCTTCTGGGTTTGGTGGGGTGACTGGCAGGTTGATTCCGCCGCGGTGATAGTGTAGACTTAAACCGTCGCCAGTGTCTGGGTTAGCCTCCCACACACACGCCGTGCACCACCACTGAACGTCTCGGTGGTGGTGCATGCCCGTAATCTAGCCCGTAGGGCTTGGTTTGCAGGGGGCAACGGTCCTAATGCGACCTGTAAGCCTGGTGGGGAAGGACCTTATCCCACCCTTACTATAAAGAAGGATTCTATGGATGACAGAATCAAACTTATGGTTCTCCGTTTCCAGCTCTTCCTCATCTTGATAATCGATCTCAGCCTCATCGGCATGGCTTTCACAGGGCGGGAGCCCGGGCCCGTCCTGGCGGGGATCGCCGGCGGCCTGCATGGCGTCTTCCTCCTAAAGGAAGATATTGTGAAGAGCGCTGCGTCTGTGGTCCGCCGGATCCGGAGCCGGAAGATGAAAGTCACTGTTAAACCCGAGTTATGCGCCAGGGATAGCTCCTGACGTTTACTGACCAAGCAAGCGAGGAGGCCGCCGGCAGGGCGGCTTCTTTGTTTTAAGTTGACAAAATACCCTGATGTATTACAATGTAATAGAACGAGGCCAGCGATGTTTGTTAAAGATTTTGTCAGAACGATTGCCACGGGAGCCGCAATGGCCATAGGATTCTTGAGTGTCAAAGCTGTGTTTGACGCCTGGAACGCGCGTAAAGAAGAGAAGGTGGAAGAGATAGAGGACGGTTATGGTAGTAGCTAAATGTGTACCATGCCTGGGTAAAACGATCAAGGGGATCATCTTGGAGAAGGTTCCGGATCTCGAGGAAACGTTGGCCGGGATCCCGGACTGTCCGGACCGCGCCGGCGTGGTGATCTGCCGCGTACCTGGGGGGGCGCGCAGCCGGCGGGGCGGGGAGAAGCGGGCGCCGACGCCTTATAACCTCTTTGTCTCGAAGTGCATGAAAGCCGGAAACATACATGGCAGGGAGGAAGCCGCCGCCCGGATGAAGGTTTGCGGCGCGGAGTGGAGATCTGGGAAACGAGAGTTAATAGGTAGAGCTCAAAAAGATCTTCATGGGAGAATAATCCCTGATCCAAAGAAGAAATACGGAGCGTGAGTTATGGGAGTAAAGAATCTAGATCCTGTATGTCAGATTATATGGCCGGGTTTTCTCGGAGCTATCGAGAAACATATCAAAGAATACTCACCACCTGAAACACAAATACACCGCGAGGGGATGGAAGCGCTGGGAAAACTAGCGCTTGAATGTGGTTTTGAAAAAGAGGGTGATACCTGGGTGCAATTCCCAAAACAGCGTGATACTTTTGAAAGAGCCATTAAATATGGCGGCGGCGGCGATATACTGGAAACACTCTGTAACGGGGATATCGTTATAAAGTTGGTCAAGCAGGGCAAAGCGATAGTCACAACAGACGGTGCTATCTATTATTACAGCAGCGCCGTTCGAGCCTAGTAAAATGAAGTACACCACGGAGGACGCCCGGCGGATCGGCGACCAGTTGAACGTAGACTGGAAGATGGTCGATGTCGATCAGCTCCGCCAGGGGTTGGAGGTTGAGACTGAGCACACTGACGATCCGCGCTACCGCGTCCTCGCCCCGGACGATCATATCGGAATAGCGAAGATCGCCCTCCGCCACCTGGACGAGCTCCCGGACTACTACACCCGGCTCCGGGCGATGGAGCGCAAGATCAAGCCCGTAGACACCTGCCCCTTCAACACGAAGATAGTCACGCCTGGTAAAAAGCACACTATACGTATAACAGGAGTGCGCCCCCCTCAACTGGACAAGTAGCCTACCTCAGAGCATAGAGAATAGCCGATACAGTATCCGCCATGCTATATGTGGCGGTTTTTTTGTGTACGTTGCCCCACGTTTCTAAAATTCGTCGGAAATCCGTTTATATAGCTATTCGATATATCGAATCATATACTTTGAAGTATATTGACTTATCACGAAATACGATGTAATATTTTTGATATGGGAGGTGCTCCGACGGAAAACACAATTGAATACAGGTTCGAACGTATCAAAAATTAAAAAAAGGGGTATCAAAATGAATAGCAAGGTTATCAGTCGCAAAGCAACAAAAACAGAGTTAAAAACGGCCTTCAAAGCACAACCGGAGGCAATCCAAAAGCACGATACAACCTATAGAAGCATAGCAAAAATGCTTTCCAGTGCTATACAAATTGAAGGGGAATTCGAAGGACACGTCAACGAATTTCTACAGCAGATAAACAAACTCCCAAGAGAACAACGCATAGCGCTCAAATATGCGTATATCTTCAGTCGCAAAGCGCCGAAGGAGGAACGCGCCGACTTAATGCAAGAATTATCACTTACACTATTAACAAAACGTGTAAAGGATGAGAAATTGGCTTACGCTATAGCTAGATGTGATTGGAAGGATTTTTGGAAGGCCTTCAAACTACATAGCCAATACAACCTAGATTCTATTGAACGTATGGCGGATGCAGAAGACGGCGGAAACTACGGTCAAGATGCTATCGACCGCATGGCATATCACTCGGAATTGCTTATGGGGGAAATAGAGTGTGAAGCACGTATAGACGCAAGGTTGCTATATAACAAACTACCAAAGCATATACAGTCCATCGTAAATAAGAGATTGTCTGGATATGCGACTTCCAAACTAGAACAAAGCATAATGCGCCGATGGATTGCATCACGCCCGAATATACTCACAGAGTATAGCACTTATGTCAATTATGCCTAGTCGATAGGTATAGTAGACGGCACAAAACGGTATAGTGAAGCGGTAGTCAATAGGACTACCGCTTTATTATGTCGATTATGCTCCTGCGATATGTAGTATAGGAGCAATGCAAACGTCTATCGGTTGATAGATGGCTATATGCGACCTTTGATAGCTTGCGCAAATCTTAATTAAGGCATTCTATCCCATAGGGATAGGCGTAAGTGAATCAATTGCAACGCATATAGCCATCTATGAGCCGTTAGGCTCAAGAGTCTCATCCCATCGTCCCTTGATCCAGGGGACGACGATCCTAAGCCCGGAATGTCACCACCTGCGGGCTGGTCTCTATGACGGGGGACTTAGGACTTCATGCTAACCCTGGGGCTATACGTTGGGACACCCGCCGATCGCAACCCTGATGCCTATCTAGGGGTTCTACGGTGGAGCTGCGCCGGCGGGGATAAGGACTAGGTATAGGCAGGTAGCCGTGTTGCTTGCCTGCACGTGCGTATAGGCTGGTACTATGCGAAACGGCTAAGACACGGGGACTTGTTGGCCTAAATCAACAAAAAGACCCGACGCACGACGAGTCGCTAAAACGTCGAGGAGTGGTACATATCCTCTACCCTTCCTTAAAGCGGTAGGGATAGGGCACGATGCGCCCTTATACGGCTGTGGTGGATTTCCCCCACCAACCAAGAGGATGGGGTGCGGTCTGCGAAGCCCTTTACTCGCTCCTATACCCTCATGTAGAGGCTCTGTAGGGTTCACAGTGAGTATAGGACAAACGGAGTAGACGTGGGCGGTAGCAAGCCCTTAAGACCCCGACCGATAAGGGAAGTACCCGTCTTTAGCAGTCCTAGACGGTCGTGCTCAAGCGGTCAAAGGACTTTCATTAGGTTCTGTATCGTGAGACAGTCCCCCTCTGATGATTAGGGGGCGCTGTGTCATTCTTGGCACTGCGGAAGGCCTTGACTTCGGTTAAGGCTTTCAACAGGTTCAAGAACACTAAAATTGAATAAGGGGGTTCGCGATGAGAGAACGAAGGAAGTGTATCATCTGCGAGTCCCGCCCAGTTGCAATGGGCGTTAAAGCTGGATACTGCAAACAATGCAGTGACCAGATTGAAGCGCAGAAGAGGGCGAGATCCGGCAAGGACGAGGTTTACAAGTACCTCACTTATCGGGGCGTCGTGATTGCGCTCAAGCCCGTGAAGAAACAGGGTGGTTCTCAGATGTACAATGCGGAACGTGTTTTTAAAAATCCTGATACCCTTCCGAAGGGTATCACGGTCAACCTCAATCAGTATTGTGAAGGGTATGACAGGAGCCAAATCAAGAAGATGAAGGCGCTATTTGCACGCTGTGCGGCGTAGCCTTGCTGATACCCTATCTCTGGGCACAAGGCGTAGAACGGGGCAGAAGATGTAATGTCTTCACTGCCGCCTGAGCGCTTTGCGCCCAGCAGTAGGCCTATCAGGCCAAGAATTTAATAAGGGGGTGTTATATGCCAACGAAGAAAGCAGAAGACAAGCCGAAAGCACAGCGTCTGGGGATTAACCAGCTCGTTGTGACCGCCGCCTATGAGAAGACCTTCAGCACGGGCAAGAAGGGCTTCTTCGGGCAGGTTATCGACCCAGCTACGGGGCAGAAGTACCAGGTAATCGGCGCAGTTGCCATCGGCAGCTAACCGCACGCCGTCTGCCGCCATCAGGCCTGGTCACTGGCATATAGTCGATGGCGGTAGCGGGTGGGCTATTAGCTCGCAGGGGGTGTCTTGGTTCAAGCACCAGGTATCACCAGACCGAGACCGACTGTTTGCGACTGCTATGCGTGGTCGCTATACCGTCATAAACTCGGCAAAAGTGAGAAGGGAAGTGCGGGCTCGCGACCCACCAAGAACACCAATAGATCGGATCGACCGTGCGCCCTGCCGGATCCGCCCGGGCGCAGCGTACAACTTGGCGTATAAAAAGGGGGTGGACTATGCGTAAATATTAGGGCTTTGCCCTTGACAATGGGGGACTCTCTTTAACTGGGGGACATCCCCCTACATCCCTGCCCGACGGCCTGACCTTGACGTGGTGGGCGGGCTTTCAACGAATAGGCCGATTCAAGGGGGGTGATATTCATGTCGGTTATTACCTATGACCAATATGCCAAGATTCGGACTGATGCCGAGCTGAAGTCTGAAGCGCGAGCGATGTACTCCGCTATCTACAAGTTGGAGTGTTACAATCCGAGAGACATGGTATTACTCACAGCCCTTCAGAATGAGCTCCACAACAGAGGGTATAATCTCGAAGAGACGAGCGAGCTGGTTATAACTAAATAAGGGGGTGTGCTGTGGCAGAAGAGCTGACATCCAACCAGATTGACAGGCAGGACTGTGTAGAAAGCGCCATTGAGGAGCTGCTCAGAGAGCTGTCTGGTAAAGAGATAGAGCACGATATGGAGATTATAGACATCGTGCGGGAAGCCGTGCAAGAGGTCATTGTTGACCGCCTGCATCTTATGACCGAGATGGAGTTCTACCCGTATACTCAAGAGGAAACTGACGCTATTAATGCGCATGAATTAGGTTTTTAACAGGGGGTGTACTGTGGATGATAATTTAGGAATGGTGGTAACCGACAAGACGCGCAGGAATATGCAGGACTTCTTTTACCACGTCACAGGTCGAAAAGTAGAGCAACCTGTACCCAATACTGTGGTCTCGCGGGTATTGAAGATAATACCTATAAAACCAAAACAGGAGAAGGGGTGACCTATGCCTAAAAAGTGCAGTCTAACATCGGAGCAAGTTGGTGACTATATCGAAAGCGGCGGTGCAAATTGTCCCTTTTGTGAGAGTGACCAGATAGAAGGCGGTTCTATTGAGGTTGACGGCGAAATAGCTAGTCAAAACATGACTTGCAATGCGTGCGATAAGAAATGGACTGATAACTTCCGGCGAAGCTCGATTTATGCCGGTGTCGAAGTCGGCAATGTTTATCCTGTCGAGAAAATCTATATCTGTGTCTCCGGCGGCGTGGTCGATGATGTGTACGGGCGGACAGGGCTCCAAGCCATCATTATTGACGATGATAACGCTGAAGTGGATGAGGATGCCGAGGCCGAGAACAAAGAGTTAAAAGCCGAGTTAGAGGACATGAAGGACAAGGGCGTTATCGTAGCCCTAGATATAAATTAATAGTATAGGTGGTAATAGCCGCCAGCTATCAGATATTACGGACAGTGGCGAGTGCCGCGTAAGCTCCATGGGCTGGTGGATATTTAAGTAGCGGGCAGCGGTTCGTTGTCCGCTACTTTTGTTTAGAAGGGGTGTAATGTGCCACTGAATATGTTAAAGGGGGTTCTGAATGGCAGGCAAGATAAAGTGTCCGAACTGCGGTGAAATCGATACCGTCAACATGCACCGAGACGACGACGAGTATGTCTGGGATGACAAACTTCAGAGGTATGAACCCGCCGACATTTTCCCCCAGCAATCTGACTATCGGTGTTCTGTTTGTAATGCTGAAGTCGAAGGGGAATGGGAAGGTGACGGTATTCAAAGCGTTGACGATTGTTCAGAAGGGGGCAACAACGATGGCTAACAATAAGAGAGGTAATTCCTGGTATTTTCGCTTCAAGACGCTCATTGACGCCTGCAAAGAGGGCAAAGCGCTGGAAGTATGCGAGTGTGTCTTCCAGATGATGGATGGCGCTCATATGTTCGGGTCTGAACGCGTGGCAAAGAGCGCCAGGGAGTCGATGTTGCTTGCGCTGTCCGACGCCGTGGACGAGGAGCAGATTGCGACTTGCGATAACTGTGGGTCGGACGACGTTGATATCAGAGCTTGGCAGAACCAAAAAACGGGAGAGATAACAGAGTGTGGCGGAGATAGGAGTGACACATATTGCCGCGCCTGTCAGGGGCATTACGGCATAACCTTCAGAAGGAAGGAGAAAGCGGGGGTGAAATAGCTATGAGGTACAATCCGGACGCACCGATCGGGACGAAAAAGGGCGGGCTGAAGCCGTTCTATGTTGAATTTATTCAGCACGACGGAGAGTATGAATATGACTCCTCTGGAATATTTTGGGCTAGAACATCGGAGTCCGCTGATAACAAAGCCCGGAAACTGATGAAGAAATGGTGGGGTGAAGGCAGGATGCACCCGCGCCGGCACCTTGATAAAAGTGTAGATAAGGATGCTTTTGAAGAAGACTCGCCAGGATATCGCATTGTTGAACTTGGCCGGACGCAAGAGTTGAAGACGGTGGGCGACATTATAAACCTAATATGCTAACGGCGATAGTTGCCGGAACCGGCTTTTATGTCAATTTGAGTCAATCGATATGTAAGATAGGAGGGTTAAGCTATGAGTTGTTTTATAACTAGCAGGTACGAAATCATGTATATGATTAAGGCGGCCATACTCTTCGGGATGAAGTCCGGCGGAGATTTCTCATGGTATTGGAATGAAGAGCGCCATACTCTTGACCGCTGCGAGATATCCAGCCAGATTGGAGTCGCTAACATGCTCTGGCAGGAGAATATAAAGTCAGTGCGCGCAAGGTATCCCGACGCCGACTACGCAAACCTGCCGGGAGAAGTTGGCGAGACATACGTTATAGATGAGCGCGACTGTCAAATGATGTGGCCAATATATGAGCCGACACAGGTTATAAAGTGCTGCAACTGCTACTCTTACCAATCATGCGAGCACGATGGGTGGATGGCGTCGGAAGCGCACGCCTTTATTGAGCACCTAATTCATTTGGCGATAACGGCGCTGCCCAAGTATGAGAGCGCTGAATGGGGCGCACCGGCGCCTTTGCATAAAATTGGAAGGGGGTGACGTATGCCTAAATGTCCAAGTTGCGGCGCGATTCTGAATCGTCTCAGGTTTCACGCCGTGTATACGAGTCAGCAGGAAGCGTATCCGTCGCGCTCTGGCTTGCTGTTTTATCCGGATAAGCCGCGGTGCGATTGTCAACAGAGCACATACGACTGCCCGGAATGCGGCCACGTGATCGGTACAACAAAAGATGAAGCCCTGAAGTTCTTCAGGGGAAAATAACAAAGGGGGTGTAAATTGAAAGTAGCAGTAAATAGAATAGCGCTCATATCGGCGCTCAAGACGGTGAGGGCGGCGCGGTTTAAGCGTTCGGCGCTGCCGATCCTGCAAATGGTGCTGCTGGCGGCAGCTGACGGCTGCCTGCAGCTAACCTGCACAGATCTGACGGCGGTGATAACCACCAAAGTCAAGGCCAAGATCGTGGCCAAAGGAGACAGCTGCTGCGTTTCCCCGGATAAGGTGCTCCTCCTCCTGGATACGCTGAAAACGCCCAGCGTGACGCTCCTCTCGAAAGATAAGATGATGGAGATATCTTCGGGCACGGCGCTGTGTATCACCGATATCATGCCGGGTAAAGAATTCCCTGATTTCAAGGACAAGCTCATCATGAAAAAGGCCAAGCCCATCATCATATCGGCGCTGGTGCCGGCAGTGAATAAGGTGGCCTATGCGATGGCGACTGAAGACACGCGACCCGTGCTCTCAGGCATGAGTCTGAAGTTCCTCGACGGCGAGATAGAGCTCTGCGCCGCGGACGGTTTCCGTATGGCGACGACGAGGGTCAAGTATACCACCGCCCATAAATTCAAGAAGGGAGATCCCCGGCAGTACATAATCCCTGGTGAAGCCATCCGGCTGTTCAAGGCCTTCGAGCGGGACAAGATAGTTATGTGCATCGGCGATAATTACCTGACGTTCTCCACGCCGGATATCGTTATAGGCACAGGGCCGATACAAGGCACTTACCCCGACTACAAGCAGATATATCCGGATCCCAAGAACCTGAAGCCGATGACCTTCGACCGGGGCGAGATGCTGGACGCCTTGAAGGCGGTCATTAAGCAGAAGGAATTCAAGCTGCATCCTCTACGTTTAGAGACCAAGCGCGGCGGCGGGGTGAAGGTATGGTCACAGGATGGGGATGGCCATAAATTGGAATTCATGGTGCAGGGTAAAGGATCCGGAAAGATAGCATTCAACGCTTCACTGCTGCGGGATACCGTGTCGCTTTCTCCAGCACCAAGTATCAAGATGATGACAACATCTGACAAAGGACCCGCGATGGTGAAATACGGACACGATGTGCACCTGCTGATGCCGATGTACGTGGTCTAGTAAGCCGGTAAGTAACTATGAGGAGGCGCCTATGGTTGTCGAACAATATGACGCTACTCCTCAACAGCGCGTGGCGATCGATAAACTGTGCCGGATCCTCAGAGTACCTAATGATAGTGATAACAGGCCTTTGACCCGGCGGAACGCGCAGCATTTGCAGTGGCAGCTGCTGTGCCGGGTCCGGGCGATGCCCCGCAAGATGGGGTATACATATATCACGAAGGAAGGAGATTAGAGCGATGGCTGTATGTATTCAACATAAAAAGACCAAGAAGATCAGCCGGGTGTCGAAAGCTGAGGCCAAGAAACTATTCGCCTCCGGAGAGTATGAATATACCTCCAAGAGCGACTGGCAGCGGCAGGAGTGCGAAAGAATCGATAACCTACCAATCCTAGAGAAGGAGAAGCTGAAAGAGGCCTATAATGGCGAAACAGAAGGCTAAAAGCAGCAAGGTGACGGAGAAAGCCCTTGTCGACGCGGCGCGGGCGCTCACAGACCCTATTATCGTATTTAACCAGGCATGGGGCGAAGACACTCCGGGCTGGCTCATCGATGAGATCCGGGCCCAGCGTCTCCTGCAGGTGGCTCGCGGTGAAAAGGACTTGGCCACAGATGTTGAGGCGCTGGCATATGTCTCTAATGCATCGCTCTGCGGTCCGCTGGATCACGACATGACGAATATCTACTCGTACTTATTTACCCGGGTTATGGGTGACCGGGCGCCGGCGGAGCTGCGCCTGGAGTCGATATCGGATTATCAGATGTCGATATTAAGAAGGCTGAAATCGTGGCTCTGGAACCAAAGGGCGAAGCATCGAAAATCTAAATGAAGGAGTTTATCTCATGGGCGTTTGTCTTGACTGCGAACAGGAAATGAGGACGGCGGACGGCTGTACTCATGCCAAGATATATCATAAAGGTAAATGGCTCGACAGGCGGCGCGATCACTTCGGCGAAAGTAACGGACGGTGCCATGACTGCGGGATAAAGCACGGAGAGATCCACCACTTCGGCTGCGACGTGGAGCGCTGCCCGGTCTGCGGCGGTCAGCTTATATCATGTGATTGCTTCCGGGATAAAAGGATGCGGAACAAAATCACTTTGCGAAAATAACGATAACTTATGTCAACCTGAGTCAATCGATATGTAGAATAGGGGGGGTTTTTACATGAAGAAATGTTCGATTTGCCAGTGTGTAGAAGAGAACGATAAGGTTCGGTATCTCGACATCTGTATCACCGGTTCTGAGGGTGTATACCTGTGCACTAAATGCGAAATGGATGTCGTGGAGCACCTGAGAAGGATACAGTCCATGGCCGTTCGTTGTATGGTGGGAGTTCTGAAGAGGGTAAAAAGAGAGAAGGATGCGGAATAAAATCACTTTGCGAGAATAACGATAACTTATGTCAATTAGTGTCGGCGGATATGTAGAATAGGGGGTGAATTTTGGAAGACTATAACTGCATAGAGTTTATTCAGCTGCTGGAGCTGGCCTCTAGAAAGGCCAAGCGCCTGGCGGATATTGCCACGCAGATCGACCATGCGGTTACAGGTACTCCCCCGTGTCGCGAGCGTATCGAAGCTAAACTTACTCTTGGATATCTACAGATGTGCCCACTCAAAGTCGCCGCAGAGTATATCGATTTTCCCCATGGTCGGGCGCTGGTCTTTGAATTTTACTATGACGCCGTGGCGGCGTTTAAAATGTTCGGGTGAAAGGGGGTTTTGGTAATGGGCAATAGTGGTAAAAAGCAGGGTAAGTGTCCAAAATGCCAAGTCGCATTCAGGTTCTCTTCACCGAGGGATTTAAAGGACGCATACTGCCCGACCTGTGGGACCAAGCTAACAAGAACAACATACATGTTCACTGGCGAGTGGCGTGAAGTAAATTACGCTTATCCGCCATACAGAGGGGGTGATAGACGACCGAGATAAGAAAGTAAAAACTAGAAAGGGGGTACCTGCGTGGTACAAAAGTCTTGTAAAGACATCGACTTCGCGAAAACTGAGCAGATCCTGTCTGTCATTTCGCAGGACAGGGGCCTGAGTAAAGAGAAGCGGGCGGCGGTCCGGGAAGCCATGACAATATTACGCACAAGTAATCATAAACCGGGCCAGATAGGAAGCTGGACCAGTATCCTGAAGCAAACCCGGGTCGGCACCGCTGTTATCGTCGGATACCTGGGCAAAGGCAAGTCTGCGCTCGCATGGCAGCTTGCTGAGATCGCGCACAACGCCGGCAGGGCCGTATACGTTATCGGCATGCCGAAGAAAACACAGAAGTATGCTCCCGGGTGGGCCAAACATGCGAAAGACCTGCGCAAGATCCCGAAAGGTGCCTTCGTCCTGGTCGATGAAGCGGCGCTGAGATACAGCTGCCGGCGCAGCCAATCGGACAACAATGTAGCGCTTGGCGGGCTCAACGCACTGGCCAGGCAGCGGGACCAGCTTATAGTCTTCGTGGCTCATACCAGCCGTATGCTTGAGATCGAGGCCGTGCTGGACTGTAAGATGCTTATCTACCGCAAACCTTCAATGGCGCATATCATGTTTGAGCGCAGGGAGCTGGCGCCTTGGACACAAGAAGCCAGAGATGCGATCATGTCGCAGAAACAAACTATCAAGTGGGCCTATGTCATAGACCTCGAGGACGGGAAGAAGGGCTTAGTGAAATGCCATCTTCCCGGTTTCTGGAGCGAGGAACTGAGCAAGGCCTGGGCCGAGCTCGATGTGGAAGAGCTTATGAGGGCCATGAAAACAAAATAGAGGGGGAAAAACACAATGAAGGCAAATGAAGTTCTGGAGAAACTTAGACCGGTATCCAGTGTGTCCACAAAAAAGGTGGATCGGGATCCGGCGACCAAAATAATAGTAACACCGGACATGGTGACCATGCGCCCGCGCAAAGGCGCGCGGCTTCTGGAGGTCGAAAAGGACAGCGTTAGTGACCTGTTCCGCTTCCTTCACATACCGCCGGACATGACCGGCAAGATACAACCGAATACCTGTGGCATGGTAGCCAACGACCTACTACAGAAGCATGACAACTTCGAGCTGCTCATGCGCGACGGCAAGATAATAGGCTTCCGCTGCGCTACGCAGCATACCGGTCATGCGCTGGCGGCGGCGCGAGTCCTGGAGACCATCGAGAAGGTCATAGAAAAACCCGATTACAACAGGGTTATCGTCGGTGACTCACAGAGCGTATCCCTTGAGATCGTAGGTATAGATAAGGCCCCGGTCACCCGCGGTGATGTGGTGCGCGCCGGCGCCATGGTGAGGTTCAGTCCGCTGGGCCTGACTAACCCGAGCGTGCAGAGCTTCGTTCTGAGGCTTGCATGCACCAACGGTATGACCTCAAACACGGTCCTCCGCGAATTCAGCTACGGTGGCGGCAATGGTGGTGGTGGCCAGCGTGGCGGTGGAGAGGGTCGGGACTCGGTATGGTCCTGGCTGCGTAAGGGGCTGCGTGACGCCTATCAGTCTTACGGCAAGGTTGTGGAACGCTATCAGGAAATGGTAAACGACGAGATCCCGGAGAACCAGCGGGCCATGATGCTCGAGGCCATGATAAAGGAGGCCGGGCTCAAGGATAATGTCCGGGACACTGTACGGGCCATGGCGATCGAGAATCCCATTAGAACATCATATGACGTACTGAACCTCATAACATACGCCACCAGCCACCTTCTGACCGACTCCAAACACATAACCCGGGCACGCAAGGCTGCGGAGGTATTTCAGAGCCAGGACAGCCACGCCCTATTCTGCCCGGTCTGCCGCAAGGGGCGCGGCCAGGTGCCGGCGCTGCCTCCCGGGCGGACAGAGACAACCACGGACGCGAGTTAAGACCAGCCGGCGGCGGTTTTAGATACCCCTTTTCCCGTCGCTGTAATGGTGGGCCGGACCCGGGGTAAGAAAGGCACCCCCGCCCCGGGTCCGGCTACTATAGAAAGAGAGGATATATGTCTGAAGACAAAACGATACCTGAAGATATAAAGGCGGATATCCAAAAGCGAAGGGATAATATCCGTCAATATTTTGCCAGTGTGGGCGAGAGTGAGATTATCGATGAGCTCTGCCATTGTGATAACCTACGCAGCGAGCACGCGGACGATAACCCTATAGTTCAAGGTCACGGCCATTGCTTATTATGCGATTGTCCGCAGTTCACCTGGAAGAGCTTTGTCCACGCTCCTAAGACGCCGCGCATGGCGTTCTTCGTGATGGAGACCCGAATGAACTGTAAGGGTGAATATATAGCCCTTATCGCCATTGAGGGGGAAAGAGGTTTTTACACTACCGACTGGTACTGGGGTAAAGACTTCGCACTTGCTGAAGAATGCGCGAAGGAGAGAAACGCCCGCCTCGGCCTAACAGAGAAAGAGGCCGCCAAGATAGTCTGCAGCACCATGAAGGGCATAAAAATGCCAGAGGCGGATCCGGAGGACGAGCCCGATGATCACGCACTGGAAGTGCACATGGGCGTCAATAAACCGGAGGTCTGGACCACTTTCGACATCACCACTATTCCGGATACTGATCTGGCAGACATTGTAATGAGGACAAACGACGACGACGACGACGGCATCCCGGGTGAACTTACGTTTTGGCGTAAGCGGGTGAGCATAGAGATTGCCAAGGCCCTCGCCGGCGTGAGCCGCACCGGTCTTTACGGGCAGCCGGTAACCGTTACCTTGAACGGAGAAAAGATATAGGCGGTGCGACATGGATAAACAGGAATTCGATAAGCTGTTCACCCAACTCACAAAGGACGTTCAGAAGAACATCAAGCAGCGGGCCGAGGAGCTGTGGAGGAGCGGCGCCCTTGATACAGGCAGTTACCCGAACGACCTTACATTGCCGCGTATCGTGATGACCGACTGTCTATTGAATGCCGCCGGGATCCAGAGGCACTACTTAAACAGGAGGTCTTTTCTGGCTGCTCTTGCTAACCTTAAACACTTCTAAGGAGCCTTTTATGGTAAAGAAAAAAATGAGGGCTGACTGCCTCTATGAGCGCGAGACCACAATTGTATATAACGAGCTCGAGCCTGACTGCCTGGTATATACCTGCAACAAGAAACTGCAGCGGGACATCGAGCGCATAGGTGTTAAGCCGGAGGCTAAGGACCATGTGGGGCGGCGATATAAATTTCCCAAGGCCTGGCTGCAGCCCCCGGTAAAACCTAAAGAAAGGAGCATCTCCCATGGGAAGAAAAAAGAAGCCGCCACTGGTACTCGAGGAGAAGATAGCAATCGACTCAAAGGGTCTGCTTCAGGTAGAAAGGCCGCAGGCAAAACTCGGGTTTCTGAACGTGGAAGTAAAAGGCGAGGCCGCGGGAAGGATACTATTCGACCGCAGGCCGGGAAAGACAAGGGGCGAGCTAAAACTGTGGTTCAATCAAACAGCATTCGCGGTAAACAGCGGCGAGTCGCGGAGGGAAAGAGAAATGTACCTGGGGATAAGAAAGGCCATATGCGAAAAACTGGGCGCCGTTGACGTGAATAAGGACCAGTAACTATAATCAGATAATATACAGGAAGGAGTTATAACGATGAACAAACAGGAAAGGCAAATAGCACTGGACCTGCTCAAGAAGAAGAATGTCGTGGCGGTGGGCCGCGGCACAAAGAAGACCGATGGCACCGACACACGGCAGCCGGCTATTGTGGTCAGCGTTGCGAGGAAGGTGCCGCTTTCAGCGCTGTCCAAGCGCGATCGGGTGCCGGTTGTTATCAAGGGCCGGCGCACGGATGTAGTAGAGGTCGGCGGTGAGATCAAGCTGCGCTTGGATGAACCGCGTTTCGATAAAAAACGAGAGACGATGAGGAAAGGCCACCAGGTCGTCGAGACCATCGAGCATCGCAGACTGGGGTACACAATGCGTGATATCACGGCCAGAGAGCGACCGGCGCACCCCGGCTGCAGCATCGGGCATAAAGATATCACCGCCGGCACATTCGGTGCCGTAGTCTACGAGAACCAGAGCGGCACCGCGATGATACTGAGTAATAACCATGTCCTGGCCAACGTCAATAAAGGGAAGGTCGGCGACAGCATCCTGCAGCAGGGCTACTATGATGGAGGCAGAGAACCCGGAGACGTTATCGCTACACTAGACGACTTCGTGGAGATCGAGACGGTCAACTCGAGCGACTGCCCGCTTACCAAACTCTATATCAAGATGGGGGACCGACTGGCCAGGATATTTGGCAGCCGGGAGCGGTTTACAAGCTATCGCAGCGCGACCAATAAAGTAGACTGCGCTCTTGCACTACCGGTTGATCCCGCAGATATCGACCCGTTCATCCCGGAAATAGGATCTGTTACCGGTGTGGCGGCTCCGGAGGTCGGAATGGAAGTGATGAAGCGGGGGCGCACCACTGAAATAACCCGCGGCAAAATCAACAGTATCGATAACATAGTCAACGTCAATATGGGGGATGGAGATTATGCTATCTTTGAGGACCAGGTTATCATCAGCGGCATCGGCGGCCAGTTCTCCGCCGGCGGCGATAGCGGCTCTCTTATCCTGGACAAGCAGAGGCGCGCTGTTTGTCTGTTGTTCGCCGGCAACGATACTATCACGATCGGCAACGATATCCGGAACGTCCTCGAGGCGCTGGATGTCAGGCTGATGAAGTAGGGGCCGATATGACTGGCAATCAGGAGCCCAGGGAAGTAACACTGCTGCAGAGGTCCGCGGAACGCCTCTCGAGAGCATACAAGACGCCTGTGTTCGACAAAAAGAGTCTCGCATTCATCAAGCGTGAAACGAGGTTACACTTAAACTTAACACTCAGGCTTCTGAAGAAATTATACTGGGGGCATTGACCGCGGATATGCTAAAAGGCCGGCGAGATCTCGCCGGCCTTTTTTATTTCACTCCTTATGTCCGGCACACCGTCCCTGCTTGTCAACGTTATCGCAGCCCGGGGTAAAGACTGTGTTGCCGTCCTTCCTCATTTCTTTGACCAACTCGTATATCTCCCGTTCCTCCAGGGGTTCGCCTGTTTCGGCGTCTACCAGCACCTGCTGCCCCTCCAGTGTCAGCCTTAGAAGGGTGTCCAGCGCTATACAGCAGTGGCGCATCATGACTGACTCCGCCTTAACCTGCTCTCGATAGCCGCCCTCTCACCCTTATCGAGATAATCGATCATCAGTATACCGTTCAGGTGGTCTATCTCGTGTCTCACGCACTGCGCGCGCTCTCCGGTGAACGTATACTTCACCGGGCGCCGGCTCTCATCCAGCGCCTTGACCTTAACGTACATCGGTCGCTCTATCTCGATATCGACTCCGGGAAGGGAGAGGCAACCCTCGCGCACGAGCTTTGGCTTCTGCTCTTTAACAATCACCGGGTTCACCAGTATAAGAGGCACCATGATACCTACGGATATCAGGCAAACGCGATAAGGGATATATATCTGGTTCGCCGCCAGGCCCACGCCGCGCTGTACGCCGCCTAAGTAAATCTCAGTCTTTAATGTTTCGACGATGATGTCCAGATCCTGCGCTTCAGTCAGGTCTTTGCACGGCTTCCGCAGGTACTCGATATCCGTAACGATTTTCATAGGTCTACCTCCAGCATATCCAATATCTTCTTAAGATCGACACCGACGGCCTTGCTCATTCTTTCGATGTTCTCATCGGAAAAAGCGTCAGCATCCATACCGGCAGCCTTCATTAAATCTCTGAAAGGCATAGGTTTTAACAACGGTCTCATAACGGAGTAGGGTATCATCTCGCCTATAGTATCCCGCTTGTCCACCATCCACAGAAATACTCCCGCCTTCTTACCTTCAGCTTGCACCAGGTAGTCGCTGCCGTCCACAGCCACGTCCACTACCTTCAGCATCTTACCCTGCATCGCGTTGAAATATTCTTCCTTTAGATTGTAGTCACAGCCCAGTATTTTCTCCGGAGGCGGCTTTGTGTGTTTTATCTCTTTATCAACAATTACGAAGCCTTTAGGTTCAAACATGCTACGCTCCTTTTTACTTAAGCTTTTATTTTCTTACCGACGCCAGAACCTTCTCGATTATAGCCTTTTCGCCCTGCTCGATGATATCTATCTCGCGCAACGCATCGTTTATGGGAGCCATCTCTTGCTTAATCTTCCGGACTGTGGCCTGAGCTTTATCGAGGTCGTACTGCAACATGGCGTGGTATCTACGGATGACGGTTTTTGTGGTCTCTGGCCTGAGTTCACCGCGCTTCAGCCGTAGCATCTGGAGTGCAAGGTTTCCACGATGCGTATTGTCGTAAACTATATTGTTTATAGGCTTGGCTGGCTTCTTCGGTGGGTTAATGGCAGGCGCAGGAGGCTTCTTATTCTCCCGACGATACTTATGAGACGTGATCGATCCAGCTTTAACCAGCTTCTTCTTGTGCCATCCTATTGCCGCAGCATCACACTTTAGGTCATGGGCGATATCGACGGGCCGGTCGCCTTTCTTGAGGCGGGCAACGGCAATGTCTATCTCTTCCTTAGACAACTTATGATAGGTCCTGGGCCGGTCCCGCCCTGTCTGCTTTAAACTATGCTCCGCGATCCGTGCGGCCTGCTCCAATATTTCAGGCTTGACCGGCGCCGAAGTCAGTATCGCGGCGGTATGCGTTGCTGCCTGGGGCTCCAGGGGCCTTAGATGGTTACTCTCATTCATTTGGAACATCTTTGAACAGTATGAGCATTTCAGGGCATCAACCTCCTTACAGTCTTCCCGGGAGCGCGCCGGTAGAAGCTCTTTGTCTTTACAATCGGGACACTTCATTTTACTTTCTCCTTCCCTTTAACATATCCAACGTTTTATCGTGCCCATCTAACGACATAAGCCTGCGAATGATTGAGTACATTATTTGATATTCCTCCGGTCGAGTTTCCTCCGGCGGGTAGAATGTGGCGTCTTTCTCTATTGTGATTTTATGGGGATGACAATAGAGTAACCCCCACCCATTTTTAATATCATCTACCCTTAATAAACCAGCGGGGCAAAGATAATAACGGTAGCTTCCAAGGCGTGTAGACATTCGCATACATCGCTTCTTCTGATCTGCGAAGTAATCTGAACGTGACACCTTGCATTCAATCACAACACTTCGAGCATGATTTAACCCTAGAACGTCTGGTTCTGAATTAGCATAGCTCTTATATTCAGTTAAGATAATCGGAAAACGCATTCTTGAATTAGGGTTGTTTTTTAACCAGTTTCTACCGCGTAATACAAGCTCGTCGTGAGTCATCCTTCTACCTACTTTACCGCTAATTTCTTCCCGCTAATTTCTGGTATAGTGTCAAAATCGACGTGTTTCCCCTGTAGCCATAGTCCAACAACATCTACGCAGTCGGATTGCTTATACATTGGCCGGAACCCCCAACAGTCGGCACCATCCCATACGTCTTCAGTATGAAATCCTTTAAAGGCTTCTATTAATGGATGATGACATTCAGGCCAAGATTCATCGCATGAGCAGCCTTCCCACTGGACGAACTTACACCAGTTACAGAGGCATATTCCACATCCTAGTGGGTCAGGAATATCATTCTCGAGATCATTCAATAAGAGGTATTCGAATCTTTTTTCTTTCTTCATTTTACTCTCCTCCAAAACAACATAGAATAGAAAGGGCCGCGAACACCCATGCGAACCACATAGCAGCATTGTAATCGACATACCAGCTTAAAATTGCTGCTGTAGTCCATATTCCTGCGGCTACTAAATATATTCCACCACCGGTATAATCTTTCATTTCTTAACCCCCGGCTGCCAATTTACAGGACGCTGCCCTCTGTGATGTAGATCTATTTTAAACCAGTGGTGTCCACCCCTCTTCGACTGCTGCCAGTAGAACGTCCAGAAAAAGCGGTTATCCTCAAGGGCATCGACTATCTCCTCGTTGCCGGACCATCCGCATGTGTGCAACGCCAGGTACTTCACCCGCTTGCCGGTAACCACTACCTCGCCGTACTTCCACAGCTTTTGTACAAATTCCACCAGTCCCATAGGTCCTTTACCCAGCACGTCCCATTCCCTGATTGTATTTAACTCATCAGTAGTAGGATATTCTTTCATTTTACTACCTTCCTGTTGCTCCGGGACATGTCTTTGAAGTATTCCGTATAAAGCTTAAGACACAGCCCCAGGATAATTAGGTTCACCGCGGTAAAACCCACGCCTATTACCGTTATAACCAGTATCTCTGTCATAAAAGCCTCCCTCTATCTAATAATAATAAGCCTGTGCATAAGTGCATAACTCAACCCATCACGTCCTCGGAAAGATGATGAGAGCCCTCCTCCAGGCCGACCATCTTATTGATCTGAGCGAACGTCAGCCCGGTCTCGGCCTTCAGCCGGCGGCGGATCGCCGTCCTCAGAGCCGCGATCGTCTTTGTGCGCCCGCCTTTCAAAAGGATCTCTTTGACCATGATATCGGGGAGACCGCTCTCCTTTATCATCTGATCGAAGATGGCCTGGGCCCGCTTCATTTCCTCTGCCGGCAGCAGCTCCTTCATTATCATCTTTACCTCGTCCACCGAGAGAGTAGTTTCAGATATGAGCTTCTTCCGGATCTCCGCCGGGCGGGCTCCCAGGGCACACTGCTCGCTGATGATATCCCGGGCTTTTTTAAACATAGTCACCTACCATGTGCATAACTCCCCTTGTGATATGTGCATAACTCGGCCTAAAGTGTGCATAACTCACCACTGTCACGTTCAGGGGGTGTGCATAACTTATCATTTAACACCGATCCTGCACAGGTTCTGCACCTTTCTCGCACAAGACTTTCTGCATTCGTAGCACATTTGGCCCAGGGGCCGCGGCAGCTTTTCTGGTTCATCCGGTACTCCACAAGCAATAGCGTGAAGGTGTCCTTCCCTGTATGCACACCCTTCGTCAAAGGCCATATCCCATACATAAGTGAAGTCCACTACATAAAGGTCTTCTGCAGCCGCCTTCCATGCTTCGAAGAACTCTCGAAGGTCTTGACCTTTCAATTTAAAGCCCTGGTCCTGCATGTACTGAAAACCTTCGGCCTCGAAATCATCTTCTGTCATTTCACTGGTATTCTGGATCCACGGATCCTTCAATATCCTTATAATGTGGATGAGCTTGCCACCGACCCGCGGCCCCTTATCGTAAGCCTGGCACGCGGACCCCCCTTTAAACTTCTGGGCGTAATCCTTAGACCACTGGCGCCGCGTCCGCGTCTTATGGCAAGCGACGATAGCCGGCGTGGTCCATGCAAACGATATTATATTCATATCTGCGACTCCTTAATTACAAATTACTGATAGTAATACTAACGTTGTTATCCCACATAGAAACCCTAGAAACCAAAACTCAAAAGCACCCCACTTATCAATCTTCATAATTTAACCTCTTCCTTTAATACTGCACTATAGATTTCCTTTAAACTGAATATGTGGATACTGCCGTTCGATTCTAACTTGATACCTACTTTACCGCTTGGTATCTTAACCCGCACATCGTCATTCGTCCAAAGGTAGTATCCTGTAGAAAACTCGTACTCTTCGTGTGTTCCTCCATAATGTGTTTTAATGGTATATTCAATAGAGTCACCTCTCAATATAAGAGAACGATAAACGTCCTTGGCGATCTTAAATGCCTGCTCTCTTGGGCTTTTGTCGAGCTCGAAAGCGAGCTGGGTGCCACTGCCAACATTGCGGCAGGCCATTATTCCTTCCCCTTCTCTCCACCCAACGGAAGCAGCCTGCCTGCATTCACCATATCGATAAGTTTATTTGGGGACTCTATATCAGCCAAAGCACTTATCAGCTGCTGCATATTATCAGCAACCCATTTAAAGAAAGCCTCGCCGCGCTCTGTCCACGGAATCTGATTCTCGACTCTCCTGCCGCGACCATTCCATCCTTGTCTATTCTGAAACTTATCGCCCCCGGGATAACTAAGGCTGCTTTCCTGCAGCTCATACGAATACATCTTTTCACCAACGCCGGATATGGCTATCGTTTCTTCATACACAGCGGCTACTACCGTTACTGCATATCCCCGGTTAAAATGCGCAGGGCCACTATAGCGCGGCTCTTTTGGATTTGGGTGAGGGTCTAACTCAAATTCATACAGGATGACTTTACTTTTCTCGACCTTGAGCTTCTTGAATTCTTCCAAAGCAGCATCAAAAGAGCGCTTAACCTCTTCAACACTAGCTCCCCGGATATCTGGTTTGTTTAGAGCATCGGCCATTATCTGCGGCAGCTTTAAATAGAACCTTGTTTTATTGTCTGGCACATCAGACCCACGACCAGTATCATAATGTATTGTTAAAATCGTTTCCTTGTAGCGCCGCGCCGGGTCTAAACCTAATACCATCTTAAACTGCTTCACTTTCGCCATCTTATTCCTCCACCGGATTCAGCGGCAGGTCCGTTCTGCCGGCGCGGTCCGCAATATCACGCGGCACACCGGGGCGCTCCGGATCCACCACATAATCGATGTTGGTGATCGGGAAACTGGCGAAGATGCCCGTCGCGTACTGCGGCTCGTAGCGCATGTCGACGAACTCTTTTGATAGCGGCCAGAGCATGCCTATGCACTGTGGAGTATCGCTGTCGACGGCTCCGGGGCGGCGGTGCAACATATCACCTTTAGGACAGTACCAGTCGATAGTGTTGCCCTCGCAGATACCGATATAGCTGCCGTAGTGACCGCTCTCGGCCACCCGGGCGCAGGCGTGCACCATCATCATCCTGCTTTCCGTCGTCAGCCTTTCTATCGGGAAACTGCGCGGTATCCGGCGGCTGATACCCTGTATCCTGGCCTCATCGATGTAAGCCGGCACGCTGGGATAGAACTCCTTGCCTATCCAGATAAGGACATGGTTTACTCCGGCCTTCTCTATTATCCGCGGCGTTCTGAATGCCTGCAGGTCGATCGGGGTCACCGGGTCGATGAGAAAATGTTCCACTGGCATGCCATATGGGCTCATCCCGCAGCATAGGTACAGTCCGCCCGCCTTGCGTGTTCCGCATCCTCTTTCACTTGCCATGTCTGCCTCCATTGCGTTTTCTACGTCTCTCCGCTACGCTCGGCTTCTTCTTCCTGAGATCGATGCCGATCTGCAGGAGCTTACCCTGTTCTTCCTTCTCGCGCTTCATTTTTCTCACTAACTTGCTCATAATTATTCCTCCTTCTGCTTATTCGCCCGGGTCGTGGCCGCCGCCTGGGCGCGGTCTCGCAGCGCCTGCTTCATTATCGAATCGGTCGCACGGCGCACGGCTTCTACCAGCTCGTGCGGCAAGATGATCCGGAAGCCCTCCCCCTCCATATCTACCCATTCGACATACATTGTCCAGCGCCTGTCCGCATCCCGGAGGATCTTGTAATTGTAGTCAACCCACCCGGTCAGCGCCCCACCGCTACGCGCTACTCCTTTGCGGAGCTTAACGTTCGGCAAGCCGATCATACTATCGACCCGTTTCTTTGCCTCTGCTTGTTTCCAGTCATTCTTTTCCACTGTTAGCCTCCTACTTCGCTTTCTTTTTCTACGCCGAATTCCCTCATAATTCTGCGCAGCCTTTTGAAATTGTACTCGCCAGCTACCATGTGCTTTATGTGGGTTATACTATTTCTGTAACTACCGTCACCTATATCAACCGGCGCTTCCATACCTATCAACTGTATCTTCCCCCAACAGCCATAGCCATAAGCTCCTCCAGCTAACTTCAGATACAATATCTGGCTGACATGGTACATTTGGTCATCTAATATAAAGAATTCCGCTCCCTTTTCCACTGTTAGCCTCCTACTTACATTTAAATCAAAAACATAACTTACATAGTGCGAACTAAACTATTCCTCACTTACATCTACAGACCAAAAAGCTGGTACTGCAGGAGGAAGTTGTGATAGGGTGTAAGTAAAAACAATCATTCCATTACTAAGGTCACCCATTTCTATATAGGCTACATAATAAATAATCTCATCTAAGCGTATCTCTTGGCCTGTCTGAAGAGACGGGCGAAGTAAGTGTTGTGGTATATCCAATGAAGGTGTATGTGTCTTACCAGGTATGGAAATACGCACCTCTTTAATCTTAGGAATACGTTGGATTAAGATCTGCTCTTTTGGTTTCCACGTCCATGTTGCTAGTGGATAAAAAACGGCTGTATCTTCGCTTCGAACTTGTAATTTCATATCTCTCCTTTGCTACTTAGACTAATGCCTTACCTATTTCTTTAATAGCGGATAGTAACTGCTCAATTTCGGGGTTTCTAAAGGCGTGGTCAACATAGGAGTTAACTTCCTTACAGTAACGATAATTATGACCATTCAGCTTCATGTGTTCGTTATAACCTTCCTCAGTGAAGAAGAAATTTTTAAACTCTTCGACATCTCGAACGCAATACGCCCGGCAGCTATTCTCCTTAAATTGCTCAAAATCAAGATCGTTATCTTCGCAGTATTTTCTTAACTCTTCCTCTGTAAAAGGAGTGCCATCGTGTACGTAACGTATTTCGTCTGTAAATCCATCAGGTACAGGCTCTTCATGAACACACCGCACGGTAAAATAATATGGGGCACGGGTTGCTCGGTTGTCCTGTGTTTTTAATCTGCGGTTCAGCTCGACTAAAAATGCTGCGGCTTCGTCTGATATTGTTATAGTTTTACTCATATTGACCTCTCCTTCGCACAATATTCGTTATGGCTGGTAAGTTCCATCACCACGATTAAGAGCATCGTCTACAGATCGGTTGTGTCGCTTGTTTTTTATCTCATCTACTAAGACCTTAACTATGAACTTCACTGACATCTCTTCTATCGGTATCACTTCACCCTTGTCATTCTTTACCGTTATTCCTAACTCACACACGTTTTGATAGATATGCTCGCGGATACTTTTTTCTAAAGCTATCGTCGCTGCGCATACACTCTCATCTTGTTCTGAGGCTGCTGCAGCGACGAAATCTTCCAGTTGACACTCTTCACATAATCCTTTGTGCCACTCGGCTGGGGGATATTTACATGTATCGCATCCTCTAGTCACACGCTGAAGTATCGTTTTAAACGTTTCCTTTAACGACATACTATAACTCCTTCCCGCAGTGCGGGCATGATTTTAAGGATCCTTTGTTGGTGGGGATCTCGGGGACCGGTACCAGGTCCAGCGTCGCCATCATTTTCTCGCGCTTGAGGCCGTTCAGATACTTAATGGTCAGCCTCTGGCCTTTCGCAGCCTGTTTCAACAACGTGCGCTGCGCCTGGCTATCGAGGGAAGTGATTTCTCTGGCCACTGTTGCTATGAGCGTGCCGGCGCGCAGCATCTCGAAGAACTCGGGGATAAGTTTCTCGCGCAGCGCCAGGCGCTGGCTGATCTTGGCCTGGCTGATACCCAGGGCGCCGGCCAGCTCCGTCTGCGTCATGCCTCCGGATATGAGGGCGGCAAAATATTCGGCCTCGATCGCCGGTGATGGCGACCGGCTGTAGTGCTCCGATAGTCCGACGAGCTCCTTGCACACGTCGCCCGGGAGAATTATCGCGGGGACGGTCTTTAGCCCCTGCCTGACGGCGCACGAGAACCGCCGGCGTCCGTCGACCAGGATATATATACCATCGTCATCCTGGTAAAGCAGTATGGGGTGAAGTATGCCATACTTCTTTATGCTTTCGTCCAGCGCCCGGGGCGCGGAGCACGGCTCCTCCTGGATCCGGTGGATCGCCATGTGTACGATTTCCATGTAGCCTCCCACAAAAATAGGCATACCCCACACTGTGGTGTATGCCTAAATACGTCTCTCGTCTCTCATTACCTACCCAAACCAGTTATGCACTCATTATACACGGTTATTTAGGTTTGTCAAGGGGGTTATGCACTACATAAACACTTTGGTTTTAGGCCAGGCGGCCTCGATCGCCGCGGCATCTGCCTGAGAGAAGTGCTGAACGTGCTCCCGGGCCAGGCGGCCTGCTATGCTCAGCGGGTGGGGCAGCACTACTATAACACGGTCCGCAATTCTGTTCCACTCATCCAGCGCCTGTTCCCAGTTCACTATGTGCTCCAGGACGTGGCTGGCGAAGGCTACATCGAACTCGCCGTCGGTGAAGGGCAGGCTCCCGGACTCGAAGTCGGTGACGACGCTGTTGGGTCCGCCGCTGTTGATATCGGCGTTGACTACTACCTCGGGTAAGCCGCAGATCCCCATGGTCAGCTGATCTCGCATGCAGCCGGCGCCGAGGTTTATCATCCCTTTATCGATGGCCAGCGATCGGGCAGTAGCAAGCGCCTGGCTGCGCGTGGCGAAGAAATTACCTATGGCCCACGCGGTATAGCCGAGGGCTGCAGCGCCCAGGATCCTGACGGTTTTTTGTCCGGTGTTCATTTCTCCGGCCATCCGCATATGTAGTCCAGGTAGCCGTCGGCGTACTGGCTCATGAAGTTGGCCGGCAGCACCTCATAACAGCGGTCGAAGACCGGGTAAAGCTCGTAGTAAGCCTCGTCGACGAGCTGCGTGCAAAGCAGGCTTTTGTCCCTCGAGAGGGGGAACTCGGTGAAGTGCACGGTGAAGCCCTTTCCCTGTATCCAATTACGCAAGCATCCGGTTATTGCCCGGTAGCCGATCTCCACGCAGATCCGATAATCATATCGCGACCGCCCCCACTTCGTCGCCTGCCATACCGCCTCCCGGCCGAGCTGCTCCGGGGAAAGGTGCGTACCGGTCGCCTTGTTCGGTAAGACGCCGGCCAGCAGTACGTGCTCGCGGCTTGGGCGGAAGACAGCGACCGTCTTATCCAGGTACCATGACGCCCGGGCAACGGCCACACCATGGCTCGGGATGCTCTCGAGTATAACGAAGTCGTTCTCTCCGGGGACGTATTCGGCGAAAAGGAAGAAGTGGAGGAAGTCGGTCGACGGCAGTATCATCCTCGAGGAAAGGCGCGCGACGATGCCGGTATCGACCACGGCTCCTATATCACCGGGGCGGATCTTGGTGGTGTATTGTGTCCACACCTGGCTTTTGAGATCTGTTATTTTCATAGGGGCTCACGGCTCCTAGCATTCCGTTCAGTATATCCCCATGCTCCTGGCGCCGACCGCAGTTGCTCCCGGCACTAGCTTAACTACAGGGATGATTGCTTGGCTATCATACTGCGTCCTTTTCACAACGTAATAGCCGATCCCGCAAGCCGCGGCGATCGCCGCTATTGTGACTAAAACGCTACCTGTTTTCATATCGATGCTCAGTTTATATTACTAACCTGAAATATTTACCGTGCCGGCGCTAAAAGTCTCTAACTCACTCACAACCCAGGTGCCTTCTTCATAGGTTATGACTTTAACTTTAACGTTGTATGATCCAACGCTATAAGGCATCAGTTGATTCTCTACGGCACCTGACTGCCCCGCCGCTAAATCAAGTGTACCAAGTATTCCATACGTCTGTAAGTCAGTGCCATCATATATATATCCATATAAGTAGAATCGTTTCTGGATGCTGGAAGTGTTCTTAATTGTGGCCTTGAACATATAGCGTTCTATGTCGGTCCACTGGTAATTTGTTAACGTGGCAGTAGCGCCCGGCTCGCTCGCACTTGTGACGTTAATGGTTCCATGGTTTTGCCATGCCCCCATGAAGGATGTTTTAAGATATGCAATCCCTACGGGCGGATATATCATACTTGGATATATGACGGATACCTTATATCTGGCAGTTTCTGAGCTATAAGGTCCGACGCCAAGGGTAGATGTAATCCCCCCTACGCTTTTGCCGTTTGCATCCTGTATCCAAGCGGTATACTGATAAGACCACTTTTTATTAGTGGGATTGGTTATCTTTACGTCAAACTCCAGAGCTCGCCCCTGGCCTACCGACATTTGCAGGGGGATCATCTCGATAGTACCGTCCTGTACAGTTTGCGACTCCACTATTTCGAGAGACCCTGTAGCCACATCCACGCCGGGAATCCCCTTTGTCGTACAATGTATACTGAAAGTAACAGGCCCTACTACCTGCGGTGTGTCACCCATTAATATTATCGCTTCCTTGGTGATCGTCTGACCTGCTGCGACTGTAAAGAACCCCCACTCCTCGATAGCGCTAAAAGATCCCAGTAAGCCACTAATATAGAATTGATGAGCGGTATCGTAAGGGTTGGTGAACTTCACAGTGATTTTATGCTCCGTACCAGATTCAAACAAATATGAGTCGCCTTGCTGGTCGTCAAAATAAGCGGCGGCATTATATTCGCTACCTACTGGTATATTCATTACTATAACGTCAATATCAGCTTTGACCCCCATATCATAGTTGGGGGTACTGCTTACTTCATAGACGTGTGCTTTAAAATTTACCGTTGTGGTTTCTGTCACTTCAGGCATTTGTACTTCAGTGCTTAAACGCTTAGTTGCACCGGCGTCTATATCAATAACTTTATCGTCTATCAAGTTACTACCTGACGTAATAACGATCCGATAGCGCCAACTGCGCGACGTAGGGTTTAAAACCTCCATACGCAGTATGTGAGTTGTTCCTGAGTCAAAATACACCGGCATAGTAAACTCCTTTAATCCCAATACATATTCACTGATAGCTCCGGCGTTTCTTCTCCTTCGCCCTCGTCCGGTTTTATAAGCCTAGACATTAGCCATCCCAGGCCTAGTGCTGATCCCACGCCGACTGCTGTTAATGCTATAGCCTTCTTCTTCTCCATAATATACCTCGCTACTTTTTTAATCCCAATACAGGGTGATGGAAGCCTCTGGTTGGCTGACGATCTCCAGATTAACTTCCTCTTCATAAAGCACACCCAGGGGCGTTTCGGTCGTTTCCTCGTAACCAGATATCTGCAGATATGTCAAAACCTCAAACCCCCAGAACGTGATCTCCATATCAATGACTCCGGACTCGCCGGCTTCCAGTGATATATTTTTGTAGCCAAGCACTTGAGGCACGATAGCGGCATAATCGCTCGTAAGCATAAATGTCAGCCTGTAGTTATATGGCTTTCGCGCTTTGTTCGTTACTTGGACGTGTGCTACATGGCTGGATCCTGGTTCAAAATTTGCTCCCATTACAAACCTCCGTGAGAACGCGCCATCATTTTTTCTCCACACGATGAGCACGGCGTTAAATAACAAGGGACTCCTGTTTTATGAGGCTCGACCGCTCCGCAGCTTGGACATTCACAATAGCCTCCGGGCCCGGCCCCCGGGCTTGTGCCCCTGTTGCGCCCCAGCCCCTGGATCCCGCTTCCTCTTACAGCATAACCGACGCCCAGCGCCGCCAGGCCGCCGGCCAGAAACCACAATGCTTTACTCATGAGGCACCTCCACATCCGTTATTATCGCCATGAACTCAAGGAGAGAGAGGCCCTTCTCCCTGGCTGCAGCGTTCAGTCTCTCTATCGATACGGTTTGAGATATGTGGATCGCCTTCAACATGCACTGGTCCCCGCCGCCGTTGCCGTTATAGCTTTTCAAAGCCCCCATTATATCGTCGGGCACCATGGCCCGGGCGGTCTCCGTCGGCTGAAGGGGGGAATGATGCTCGAAAAGGTCGTGCCTTCTGTTTTTTACATCGTCCATAACTAACGCGCACATAAGCTCACACTTCGCCTCCACGATCTCCACTTTTGATTCGATATGCTGGTTCTTCTCCTTATTATCATCCGCGAGCGACTTCCATTCCTTGACCATCTTGCCTATTGCACGCTGATCCCACTGCATCTTGCAGCACCATACCAGGATGCTCGCGCCGATAACCGCTGTCCCAGATATTGCTATCAGTTCGTCTATTGTATACATCGGTCATACAGATACCAGCTTCATCCTCTTCATCCGCACTCTAGTTTGCCATCTCCACTATATGCAGGATCACTATCACTGAGCCGGTATCAGCCTTACCGCCAGCCGTGCCTACTGTTACCGTATCCCCAGCCGCAATCACCGCCTGAGTTAAGTCCGCTGTGACAAAGTTTTTGGAATAACCTTTGGCTTTATTTAACTCACTATTAGAGGTATCAAAGTAGTCGCCATCGAGCGCCACGCCGTCCTGATACCGACCGACTCTTATCTCTACGCCCGCTCCGCCGCCGGTGGCCACGCTGTAGAGTATAGTGTACCCTACCAGGACACATGGACAAGAGGCATGGAACGTTTCAATATCTGTGGCAGCACCAGTGAGGTCAAGAGCGATAGAGTGAGGTGCCTTATCAAATTCTATTGCCGAACCTTCATTTAATATATGTGAGACGTTACCCTGAGTGGCGTTTCCCTTCACACTATTATTATTTGAAGTATCCAGAATCATAATACCGCTCCGTTGCATGACTTTACCATCAATTTGAGCGGCTTGGGCTACTCCGTAATTGTTTACCAGGTTTGCCTCTAATGTGAGCTGTGTTAAAGAATCAATACTCGCTATTACTCCATCCTCTGTATCAGGGGTGGTGTCAGATATGGTCACTGTTTGCTTCGGCCTAAAGCCTAGAGTAGACGCTACTTGGATAATTTTTGTCCCCGCAGCAGCGTCAGCCGTAAGTAATTCGCTCAGATCAGCAGCCCAATCATCTGCGCTGTTTCCACTACAGAGACCATAATCAAATCTACTTAAAGTTATTCCATTATATGTGTTATAAGTGCCTTGGCTGTTATTATAGACTATATTACCAACACAAATAGAGTTTAGGCTATAACTGAAGAATATACCATCTTTTGTGTTTAGTCCTACATCGTTACCAGAGACCGTACAGCTGTCGGCTCTTTCTATAAATATACCTTCTTGCATATTCTGACTTACTATATTGCCTAGAACAGAGCTATTTACACGTAGCCTTGTAACCGTATCTCCGGTAACTCTTATACCATTATCAGCGTTTAATTCCGAAATATTATTACTAACCACTGCGCCATAGAGAGCTAGTAAATATATACCATGAAGACGATTACTGAAAGTATGGTTTCCCGATACAATAATACTTTCCTGTGTTTGTTTGCCGGTTGCCACATCGCCATTTGAGCCTTTTATAAAAATACCAATATAATACTCGGATATTATATTATTAGTGATAATAATTCTTTGCATTCCATAAGTGTTATATGAAATCTCTATCCCGCTTTCATCGTGATTGTTGGATAAATTTAATATATTGCCACTTATTACTATATCTCCCCCAACGCCTCCTGTGTGGTTTATGTCTATTCCCTCATCATCAGTATCGTCTATAATATTGCCCATAATAACACAACTTCTGAGATAATCCGCCCCAATACCGCAAGCCCCCATGTCTGTTATTCTATTATCCTTGATAGCAATATCCGTAGCATCCGAAACAGATATCCCCACACCAGAACCACTTGTAATAAAAAGACCTTCAAATCTAAGATCTGAGCCAACTATATGTCTAATACCATAATTATAGTTTCCACCACCATTTCCACCTAACTTATTACCATCAATAGCCAGGTCGTGAATATAAACTTTATTATTACCAGCCACTTGATCTTTATTCGTAAGAAGACCTATAACCCCCAATGGTACTCCATCAGGGTTTGTATTATTAGCTAGTTTAATTATTGTAGCTATGCCCTGCCCTTGCATTTCAAATATTGAGGGGTATTCTATTTTATTTGATATAACAAACACCCCATCCAGCAGCACAACCTTCCCGCCCCCCGCCGGCAGCGCGTCGATCGCCTCCTGGATCTCAACGTCATCCGCAGTCCCGTCGCACACGTAGTTCGCGGCGGCCTTGTTCAGGCTGTCGCTCGCGGCAACCACTATCGTTGCGGCCATTGCTCCTTTGTTTTGGTATGCCATATCAGCTCCTAAATCGCAAGGGCTCCCAGCTTATTCCTTCTAAATATTATCCCCAGGTGTGTGATTACCACCTCACCCGCTATCTCATTCGCACTTGCCGCGATCCGGCGCAGCCTGAAGCTCAGGTTATCGTCGTAAGCCACGTTATCCGGAGTATCGATATCATAGTCAACCGTAAAGGTGACTGAGAACGTTTTAAATTGTGCCGCTGTGCCGGTAGGGGTCTCCACAGGCACTGTGTTACTTGTGGCCGGCACAACATCCACCCCCGGTGTAAAGTGCTCCCACTCCAGCTGCAACTGGAAGTTCTTTGTTGTGTTAGCTGTATCCAGGTAGCAATGCGCGTGTACCAGGATATCGCTGGCGGCGTCCCATCGTTGGGGAACGCACTCCGTGAAAAATATTTCTTCGTTGTCTGTTGAATATATCGGCAGGGAGAAACCTTTAAACAGTCCTCTATAGACCACGGTAGGCTTGCCCTGGCCGATAATTGTTGTGTAGTCCAGTGACGGGCGCAACTCAATGTAAACCAAAGCCCCTGCTCCCAGAGTTATCGGTTTTCCGCTGATATCTCCTGCGTTGTCCCGATATACCGGTGCCCCTGTCATTACACATACCTCAGTCTCAATCCTATAAGATAGCAGTCGGCGCCCACGGTATCGTTGGCATGATCGCCATGCCGGGTGAAGGCCACGCCCACTACATCGCCCGGCGATGCAGGCGGAGCGCCGAGGAGCGCATCGGAGATATCGATGGCCATCATCCAATCCGTCGTCACCGCCACTTCTCCCGCGGCTATACCATCGACAACAGCATTATATGTCTCGCCGCTGGCAAGCCCTCCCCAGTTCGTCACCACGCTGCGCCGCATGTTGCCGGTCCCTCCCGGGACAATTATCACATCGCACGTTATCAGCTCTTGAAACCCCAGCGGGATATAGAGATTGAAACGGCTGACCACTTCCA
>JAQUPL010000008.1 GCA_028716565.1 Candidatus Omnitrophota bacterium | reverse complement strand
CATGCGTATTTGGGTTTACATGTAATAGAGCGCCAGGTCATATTTGTCGACCTGGCGCTTGCCCAGATAGCCGCGGTAGGAGCAAGCCTGGCTTTGGTCTTCGGTTTGAGCATCAATAGCGCATACTCCTATTGGATGTCGCTCGGGTTTACCATTCTCGGCGCGGCTATTTTTTCCTTAACCCGTTTTAGAAAACAGCGCGTTCCACAGGAAGCTATTATTGGTATTGTCTACGCTGTTTCTGCCGCGCTGCTCATTCTCATCCTAAGCCGTTCAGGGGAAGGCGACGAACAGATCAGGCAAGCTCTTGTAGGCAATATCCTGCTTATTAATTCAAAAGAAATAATAAAGATATTCTTGATATACTCAGTCATCGGCTCGTTTCACTTTTACTGCAGGAGACAATTCTTGCTGATCTCCCAGAGTCCGGAAGAAGCGTTTAAGAAAGGGCTAAATGTCAGATTCTGGGATTTTCTGTTTTACGTATCTTTCGGATTCGTTGTCACAAGTTCTGTCAAAATAGCCGGGGTGCTGGTAGTGTTCGCTTTTTTGATTGTTCCGTCAACTTGCGCCATTCTCTTCTCGAATGATGCAAAAATAAGGTTGATGTTCGGCTGGGGGATGGGGTTTTTTGTCAGTGCGTTAGGTATGGCTATCTCTTACTTTTTCGACCTTCCGACCGGAGCAAGTATTGTTTGTGCCTTTGGCATGACTTTCGTCGTATCGGCTCTGGCAAAGAAACTTTTGGCCATTTGATCGACCGGCTAAATTTCCTTGATAATCCCTGTATTTGGGCTATAATCCATATCTGCATATGCGAGAGGTTTCCCCTCGGCTAATAGGAGAGGGATCCCAAGGTATAATACTTATACCGTGCGGTTCTAAGTAAACAGGCTCAAAAGGATATGGATAATACAAAAATTTGGCTGCCTTTATTATTAAGCTTCTTAGCCGGTATTTTTACGGTAGTAGGCTCGCTTATTACTTTTTTTATCCGGGATTTCAAGAAAAGCTATCTTCAGTTTTTCTTGGGATTATCGGGCGGGGTAATGATATATGTTTCTTTTGTCGAGCTCCTGCCATCATCCATTAACAATATAGGTGCTCTTAAGGCCAATGTCGCGTTTTTCGGCGGAATTATCTTGGTCATGCTCTTAGACTTTCTTATCCCTCACGAATATATCGCGGAACGGATAAAGCCGGATACACACGATAAAAAACTCATGACCGCAGGAATATTTACCGCTATAGGCATAGGGATACATAATTTTCCTGAAGGAATGGCGGTCTTCATAAGCGCCCTGGTAAATATTAAGTTAGGCGTTGCATTAGCCATCGCGATAGCCTTGCATAACATACCCGAGGGGATCGCCGTTGCTATGCCGATCTTCTACGCTACAAAAAGCAGAAAAAAGGCATTCTGGTATTCTTTTCTGTCGGGTTTCGCGGAGCCTGCCGGTGCCGTCATAGCGATATTGGTGTTAATGCCGTTTTTAAACCCGACAGTTTTATCTTTCTCGCTTGCGTTTGTCGCGGGAATCATGGTCTTTATCAGTTTTGATGAACTACTTCCTTTATCCTGCCAAAGCGACGGCTATCATGTATCTATATTAGGGGTAATAACAGGCATGGCTATAATGGCCACAAGCCTTATCTTGATGTAAAAAAATAACAGCAGAACATTTAGCCGACGGTCCCAGGCGCTGACAGTATCAGCGCCTTTTTATTTTAATGAAAGACTTGACAAGTTCTGCGGGGCATGATAATATATAGCATATGCCAATAACTAACTGAAAGGAAAGTATATGCCTAGGCCATGTAGATGCAGAAGAATAAGATGCAGCCCGGATACGAATTACTTCAAACCCCGCGGCATCCCTTTGGATATGCTTGAAGAGGTGAATCTTGCTCTGGATGAATTAGAGTCGGTCAGGCTCGCGGATTTAGAGGGACTATATCAGGAGGACGCCGCGAAAAAGATGGACATCTCGCGCCAAACTTTCGGCAATATCGTTAATTCAGCGCATAAAAAGATTGCGGATGCCCTTTTGAACGGCAAGGCGCTAAAGATTGAAGGCGGCTCCGTAAAGAAGGTTGGTTAAATGGATAATCTATTAAAACAGAGCCAGGATAGGCTGAAGTTTTTTAAGAGGCACGGTTACGATATCCCTAAAGCAAGGAGGTTCATTTTAAGAAAAGCCGGATTTGCCAATGGCAGCATTTTAGAGGTCGGCACGGGAAGCGGCCATATGGCTATTGCCTTGGCGAGAAGGGGCTTTAGCCTGGTCTCGATAGACGTAGACAGGAAAGCCCAGAAAACCGCTAAGTCAAGACTCAAGGCGCTCGGGATTGATAAGCTGGTAACCCTTAAGATCATGAACGCGGAGCGGTTAAAATTTAAAGATATGGCATTTGACAATGTAATCTCCGTGAACTTTCTTCATCACGCGAAAGCTCCAGTAAAATGCCTTAAGGAGATGGCCAGGGTGGTCAAAAATAAGCTGGTGATCACGGATTTCAACAGGAAAGGCGAACGGATAGCGGAAAAGATACACGGGATGGAAGGCCATACGCATCCGCGTTCAAAATTGTCTTTGGGCGCAATAGTGGCATTGTTAAAGAGGTCCGGGATGGCCGTAATAAAACACAACGACAGCTGTCAGTATGTCCTGATAGCGACAAAAGGAGAAGTAAAATGAGGATATGTATACCGACGGAAAGCAAGGAAGGCTTGAACGCCAAAGTCCACGGGCATTTCGGCAGCGCACCGTATTTTACCATTTACGATACCGAGAAGGATGAAGCGAAGACCGTTGACAATACCAACGCCCATCATTCACATGGCACATGCCATCCTTTAGGCGTAATAGGGTTGTCATCTATCGATGCGGTTGTCTGCCAGGGCATGGGAATGAGGGCGGTGCAGAAATTAAACGAAGCCAATATAAAGGCCTATAAGGCATCGGCGGAAACCGTTGCAGATATTATCAAGAAATTCAAAGGCAACGAGCTCGAAGAGATAACCGCGCAGAACGCCTGCGCCCAGCACGGTTGCCATTAGTTTGCAAGTACAAGTTATTGCAGTTGGTTCAACAAAATGGGAGCGTTTTATCCGTATGTGGGGCGTCTCATTTTTAATCAACCAAGATGTGCTTTTTGATACTTTTGGTGACCGGGACGCGCTTTTACACAATATGCGAAAGTTTAATATCGATTCCGCAGGGGAATCCCTCTCCGATCCCCAATAATCCTTGATATGGTAAAATATTACCTTTATAATAAAACCAGCTAAATAAGAGAGGTTTCCCTCATGAAACAGGAGAGGGACCCCAAAATATAATCAGTTATTTAGTCCTATTATAAGACAAGGAAGTTTAAAAAAATGAGAGGAGGCAAGAGATGTGGTTAGTAACGACTTCTATCGCGGCAGCGGGCGCGACTTTAGGTAAGTTTGTTTTACCCAAGGATTACAAGTTAGGTTTTCTAGCTTTAATGCTCTGGGGAGCGGCAGCAATGATTCTTACCGACCATATATTAGGATATGAAGGCGGAGCGTTTTTGGAGAAGACTACAGACGGAATGATCAAAAATGGTGTTATGTTAGGAATAGCAATGTTGGCGCCTGTGTTTATGACCTGGGGAATTTTACTTCTAATCTCAAACTTAAAAAGGAGGTAACCGATGGCTTGTTTTCTTGTCCCAGCGGCCGCGGCAATAGTGACAACTACTGTAGGGAAAAAAGCTAGTGAAAAATACCATTTCAATTGGTTAAATTCGATGTTGTGGGGAGGAGTGGTAATGTTAGCAGTCGAACATATCTCCCACGGAGAAATTGTTCTTTATCCGCCATTCCTGACCGCTGGCCTTACCGAAGTCTTCCCGGAAATGTTGAGGGTTGGCGTTCCGATGACCCTGTCCATTTTCCTAATATGGGGGGTAATGGTAGCAGTAGCTGCAAGAAAGCGTAAGAGAGCAAAGTATGCAGGGGCGTAATTAGAAACTGTATTAGAGCTGTCAAGAAGAGGCCTTGTTTTTAAATTTATAAGAAGCAAGGCCTCTAATTATATCCACTCTCAGCTATAATCAAATAAATGTTAGCGATAATATCGCTAGTCTTGCCCGCCGCTTTCGAATTATAATTTGACAATTTTCTACGTTTAAGATATATTGAATTCGCTTATAGAGAGGAAGCGCGATGGAGGGGATAAAAAAGAAGTATAAATTTTAAGGCGGCTCGGAAACGGGCCGCTTTTTTATTGGAAAGGAGCGCATCATGCAGCGTTCGGAAGAAGAAAAAGGTTATGAAGCCCTGAGCCCGTTTGAACTGAAGAATAAGCTGATCAGCATGGCCGAGACGCGCCGCGAGAAGATCATGCTGAATGCCGGAAGGGGCAACCCGAACTGGGTCGCCATAGCGCCGAGGGAAGCTTTCCTGCAGTTCGGCATGTTCGCCTTGTCAGAATCCCAGCGCTCTCCCCACAGGCCCGGCCTTGGGACGGTCGCGCAGAAGGAAGGGCTATCCAAAAGGTTCAAGGATTATCTCGCCAAGAATTCCGGCGCGCCCGGCGCCGCGTTCCTGGCCCAGGCATTTGACTATGTCTGCGTGGTCATGAAGATAGATGGCGATGATTTCTTAAACGAGATGGTGGACGCCGTCCTCGGCGACCATTATCCCACGCCCGACAGGATGCTCGAGATCTGCGAAAAGATAGTGCACAAATATCTTGAGCAGGAGATGTTCGGCCTCGCGCCGATAGGGAAATTCGACCTCTTCGCCACGGAAGGCGGCACCGCTGCGATGGATTATATCTTTACGAGCCTGTCGGAAAATAAACTGATACATAAGGGCGACAAGATCGCGATCGGTACGCCGATATTCACGCCTTACCTGGAAATACCCAGGCTCAACGACTATGAACTCATCGAGCTGGAGGTGAAACAGGACGAGAATTCGGACTGGCAGTATCCGGACTCGGAGCTTGAAAAACTGGCCGACCCCGCCGTCAAGGCGTTCTTCCTTGTTAATCCCTCCAATCCCACATCGGTCAGCATCCAGCAGAAGTCGCTCGATAAGATAACGGAGTTGGTTGAGACGCGCAGGAAAGACCTCATAATACTTACCGATGACGTGTACGGCACGTTCGTCAACGGTTTCAAGTCGCTTGCCGCCGCAGCCCCGCGCAACACGGTCCTCGTGTATTCTTTTTCCAAGTATTTCGGGGCGACCGGATGGCGCCTCGGCGTAATAGGCATACACGAGGATAATGTCTTCGATAAGCGCATAGCGGCCCTGCCGCCGGACGACAAGGAAGAGCTGCACGCCCGTTATTGCACCGTCGAGCTCGGCCCGGACCACATGAAACTGATCGACCGGATGGTCGCCGATTCGCGTTCGGTAGCGCTGCACCATACCGCCGGGCTTTCGACGCCGCAGCAGGTGATGATGGTGATGTTTTCGCTGCACTGCCTCATGGACAAGAAGGGCGATTACAAGAAGATGGCGCAGGATATCGTCAAGAAGCGCTTCGAGGCCCTCTACTCCGCCGTCGGAGTAAAAGCCCCGGATGATGAATACGACGCCCGTTACTACGCGACTATCGATATACCGGAGCTCGCCAAGACGCGCTATAACGCGGATTTCGCGGACTATCTGGTCAAGAATTTTGAGCCGATAGACTTCGTTTGGAGGCTGGCGGACGAAAAGTCGATAGTCCTTATGGACGGCGGCGGTTTCGATGCGCCGAACATGTCGATCAGGGTGTCGCTGGCCAATCTCGACGACAGCGCCTATACGGAGATCGGCAAAGGCATAAGCGAACTGCTCGAGGATTATTACAATACGTGGAAAGAATCCAAAAAGTAGGAGGCCTGCATGGTGCATGATATCCTGGAGACGATGCGTAACAATCCCGAACTGGTGCTCTTCCTGGCGCTTGCCATCGGATATTTTGCGGGAAAGAGGCTCAAAATCTTCGGTTTCACCCTCGGCTCGACCGCCTCGATCCTGCTGGCTGCCATCGTGGTCGGCCAGGTCGGCATAACGATCCCGCCGATCCTGAAGAGCATAAGCTTCGCGCTGTTCATATTTACCGTAGGTTACAAGGTCGGGCCCCAGTTCTTCGGCTCGCTCAAGAAGGACGGCATGAATTATCTTTGGCTGACGATCGCAGTGGCTATAACATCGTTGGCGACGGCGATCTTCATCGGTAAGGCCGCCCATTTTGACAAGGGCACTACCGCGGGCATGTTCGCCGGTTCGATGACGACCTCGGCAGCCCTGGGTACGGGAGGCGATGCCGTCAAACGCCTCGATGTAACGCCGGACGAAAAGAACGCGCTCGATTCCAATATGGCGATCGCATACGCGATCACGTATATATTCGGCACCGCCGGTACGATAGTCCTCGTTAAATTGGCGCCTGTCCTGTTCAAGATAGACCTTAAGGCTGAAGCAAAAAAACTGGAAGAACAGATGGGCGGTTCCGGCTCCGATGAGGAGAACCAGGGGACTTTCTCGTGGACGCAGCGGCTCGATATGAGGGCTTACAGGGCCCTGAACGGAGCGGTAGTGGGCAAGAGCATTTCCCAGGTCGAGTCTCTTTTACCTAATAGAGCGGCGATAGATAAGATAATGAGAGGCGGCCAGGCCATTGAGAGCACTCCGGAGACAGTCATCTCGCGCGATGATACTTTGCTGGTGATGGGCCCGACAGCCCGTTTGGTAAATGCCGGGGACCTTATAGGGCCGGAAGTCGACCGCGCGACTGTAATCGACGTGACCGGCGAGGTCATAGATGTCTGTGTCCTGAATAAGAATGTAGCGGGCAAAACGCTGGGGGAGCTCGGAAAATTAAAGCTTGCGCACGGGGTATTCCTGCGTAAGGCTATAAGGCAGGGCCATGAACTGCCCATCATGCCTGGGACGGTTGTGCATAAGTGCGATATACTGCAGATCACCGGCGCGAAAGAAGATGTCGAAAAGACTATCGCGTTCCTGGGATACCCCGAGCGGCCTACTACCGTGACGGACCTGGTCACCGTGGCTGTCGGCTGTATAGTAGGTACCCTCATAGGGCTTATAGTCGTTCCTATATTAGGCATTCCGATCACGCTGGGCACGGGCGGCGGCGTCCTTGTCGCCGGGCTTTTATGCGGGTGGCTCAGGTCGCTGCATCCCACCTTCGGGCAGATCCCCGGCGGCGCGCAGTGGATACTTGGGGATCTTGGGTTGAATCTTTTCGTGGCCTGTGTGGGAGTCGCTGCCGGGCCGCAGGCGCTGCAGGCGATCAAGACAACAGGCCTTTCGGTTTTCATGGGAGGTATCGCTGTAACGACCCTGCCTATCATCGTGGTAATGATTTTAGGGCTGAAGGTCCTGAAGGTGAATCCGATATTGTTATTAGGCGCGGCGACAGGTTCGCATAACTGTACCGCCTCGCTTAACGTGGTCATCGAAGCGTCCGGCAGCCCATTGGCCGTATTGGGATATGCAGCCCCTTATGCATTTGCGAACGTCCTCCTGACAGTCTGGGGGACGCTTATCGTAAACCTGATGTGAACGAGGCGACGCATACAAAAGGAGGAACCATGAAGACGGCGAGATACGCGGCGATTTCGATCTGCTGCATCGCGGTTTTGGCGGTTTTTGCCGCGCGTTGCCACGCGGAATTGCCGACGGTGGTGATCGTCACTACAGGCGGCACTATAGCTGAAAAGACAGACACGAAGACCGGCGGCGCTGTGCCCGCGGTATCAGGCAAAGACCTCATCGCTGCAGTTCCCGGCCTTGGCAAGGTCGCCAATATAGAAGTGGTCAACCTCTGCAATATAGACAGCTCCCAGATGACGCCCGAGATCTGGGCCCAGCTTTCGAAGACCGTCGACGCACATCTCGCGGACCCGAAGGTCAAGGGAGCGGTAGTAACTCACGGCACCGACACTATGGCCGAGGGGGCGTACTTCCTCGAACTTACGTTGAAGAGCAATAAACCGGTAGCATTTGTCGGCGCTATGCGCGACGCATCCGACGTTTCTCCCGACGGTCCTGCGAACATACTCAATGCCGTGACGCAGGTATGCTCGAAAGAAGCGCAAGATTGGGGCGTTACCATTACCCTTAATCAGTATGTAAATTCCGCGAGGAACGTGGTAAAGACCAATTCGACAAATGTCCAGACTTTCGATTCCGGAGAGAAGGGCTATCTCGGCTATATAGTGATGGGAAAGGTCATCCGTTATAATGTCGCCCCGGCAAAACAAAAACTTCCCCTTCCTGATAAATTGCCGGATGTAGCTTTCTTAAGCACGTTTGCCGGCGATGACGGCTCGTTCGTGCGTTTCGCGGCGGACCACGGCTCAAAGGGGATAGTGGTGGATGCTGTCGGCGCGGGCAATGTCAACGAGAAAGTTTATGAAGCCGTCAAATACGCGATGGCAAAAGGCATACCCGTCGTCATAACCACGAGCGTATATCACAGCGGCGTCTGGCCGATGTACGGGGACCAGGGCGGTGGCGCGACAATGGAAAAAGACGGCGCCATATTAGGCGGCGACCTTACCGGCGCGAAGGCGCGGCTGCTTTTAATGCTCGCGATCGCGAAAGAAAAAGGCGACGTATCTAAGATCAAGGGATATTTCAAACGGTGATCCCGGATAAAAAAGTAGCGGCGGCAGTTATCTTACTGTTGCTTGTCCTTTCGGCAACCGCCGCAAACGCTTCGGCGCTCGACGGCTGGTTGTCGCAAAAAACCGCTACGGGCAATTGGGGAGGCCTTCGCGATTCACTAGAAAGATCCGGAATAAGCGTTTCCTCGAACTACACCACGGATACAGGAGGTAACCCTTCGGGCGGGCTCAAACAGACCACGGATTATTCCGGATTTGTTTCGCTTGCTGCCGTGCTGGATTTCGAGAAGATAGCTTCCATACAGGGATTGTCGCTTAAAGTAAGCAACTTCCTGGCGAGCGGCCGGGATATAACGGTCCCTATAGGGTCTTTCTACAGCCCGCAGCAGGTATTTACGTCCGGCGACTACTACTTCGGCGAGCTCAAACTTTCGAAGTCGGTGCTTGACGATACTTTCAACCTGGAGGCCGGCCGCATTTTTGCCGGAGATATCCTTGCCGTCTCGCCGATGTTCAAATATTACCTGACGAGCGCGGTCGACGGAAGGTTGGGTGCTATCCCTTCCGACATCTTTTTCCCGCATTATCGCACTGCCGCATGGGGCACAAGGGCCACTTTCCAGCCAAACAAAGACTGGAGCGTTATCACCGGTTTATATGACGCGGACCCGAGCGTAGCGGAACCCAATAAAAACGGAGCTGATTTCAGCTTGAGGACGGATAAGGGCTATCTTACCGTCGGACAGATAACTTACAGGCATGGGCAGGAGAGGGAGGGCCTGATAACTCCCGGGGGGATATCGTTCGGAAGCTACTATGAGTCAAGCAGCTTTACATACCTCTCAAATCCTGATATCCGGAATCACGGCAATTACGGATTTTATCTCGTGGCGGACAAGATGATATACAAAGGCGAGTGGCCTGAATATGAAGGCCCGTCCCATCTGAGATCGGGCGCGAAGATGTCAGAGAGCCTCAAAAAACCGCATGACCCGCAGATGACGGCCCTGCCGCTTGACAGGCCTAAAGGGCTCACGGTATGGGGCGCCGGCATGCTGGCCCCGCAGGATGACATAAACCCGCAAACCTATCAGATAGCCACAGGCCTTGTTTATCAGGGGCTGCCGCCCAACCGCAACCGCGATGTCACGGCTTTCTGTTTCATCCTCGGCCATTTCAGCGACAAACTGGAAGGCCAGACCGACGAAATGATCCTTGAACTGGACCACAGGTTCCAACTGGGGCCGTGGTGTTACGTCACCCCCGATATACAGTATATAATTAATCCCGACGGCAAAAGCGATGTCGACAATGCCCTGGTCCTGGGGTTCGAGGCAAGCTTTGATTTCTAGGTCACGTCCCAAAAATCCTTGATATAGTATAATCCAATTTCTTATTAAATTTTCATTGACGAAATAAAATAATATGTTAAAATTATTATGAACATATGTTCATAATAATTGGAGACTATTTTGAGGCCTAAGAAAACCAGATGGGTAAAATGTGTTCCGGGTGAAAGGTGCTTTAAGCCGCTCTGTAAACCCTTAAATAAACTGGAAGGCGTTTATTTGACGCTCGATGAGTTTGAGGCCGTGCGCCTGGCCTGCCTTGAAGGATTGAAGCAGGTCGATGCTGCAAAATTAATGAAGATTTCCAGGCCCACGTTTTCTCGCATTGTCACTTCGGCTCATAGAAAGATAGCTGATGGATTAGTGAATATTAAAACCATAAGCATTGAAGGCGGCTGTTGCGAGATTATTAAGAAAAGAAGATGAGGATTAGCCATGATTAAACCGATAATTGATCGGCTGGTTTATGATATTTTTAAGATGCGTCAAGGGTCCCTTTTTACCGAAGCCCTGAATTTTTTTCTTTATGACACGATCAAGATATTCTTCTTATTGACCGTCATTATCTTCGCTGTCGCCATCATACGGACGTTTTTCTCGCCAGAGAAAACCCGGGCGATTTTAAGCCAAAAAAAAGGTTATTGGGGTAACGTACTTGCGGCACTTTTAGGGATCGTAACGCCATTTTGTTCGTGTAGCGCAGTTCCCTTATTCTTGGGTTTTGTAGAGGCAGGAGTTCCTTTGGGAGTGACATTCTCATTTTTAGTTGCCTCGCCCATGATCAATGAAGTGGCGCTGGTTATGTTGTGGGGGCTTTTTGGATGGAAAATATCTTTTATCTATATTAGCAGCGGACTTGTTATAGCTATTTTTTCTGGATTAGTGATCGGAAAGCTTAAAGTCGAAGAGTTGGTTGAACATTTCGATCATAAAAAGCAAACGTGCTGTGCTCAATCAATCGGGGTGACATTTAATGATAGGATCGCTTATGCCAAGGAATACACAGGGGATCTCTTGAAAAGAATATGGCTCTATGTCATTCTTGGCATCGGTTTAGGGGCGTGGATTCATGGCTATGTCCCGGCGGATTTTCTTGCAAAGTATGCGGGTAGGGGAAATTGGTTTGCCGTGCCTTTGGTGACGCTCATTGGTATTCCTCTTTATTCCAACGCAGCAGGCGTTATCCCCCTCGTCAGTGCATTGACCGAAAAAGGCGTAGCTATGGGGACGGCGCTCTCTTTTATGATGGCGGTAACCGCGCTTTCGCTGCCGGAGTTTATAATACTTCGAAAAGCCATGAAGCTGAAGTTGCTTATAATTTTTGCTTCGGTTGTAGGTATAGGAATTATATTTACGGGGTATCTGTTTAATCTTATTCTGAAATAAGGAGAAATGATGAAAATAGAAATTTTAGGCATGGGTTGTCCGAAGTGCAAACAGCTTACGGCAAACGCCGAGGCAGCGGTAAAAGAGCTAAACATTTCCGCAGAGATCTCTAAAATGTCAGATATCGGAAAGATTGTAGAATATGGCGTAATGACGACACCTGCTTTGGCGGTAGATGGTGCTGTGGTATCAGCTGGCAAGGTATTGAGCAAGGAAGAAATAAAGAAAATCCTGGTTAAATTCCCTTGATAATCCCCGCATCGGGACTATAATTAATACCTGTATATAGAATTTCTTGGCCAATGGAAAGAAAGATTGCCATGGCATAGCAAGATTTGGAGGTATCCGGTTTGGCATTAGGTATTGTTTGGGGTTCGGTCATGTTTTTTGGAATAATAAATTAGCAAAATAGGGCGGCATGATAAGTTGAGAAGAAGATTAGCGGAAGAAACAGTCCTTTTTATCAGTATCATAAAATGGGTCGTCCTTGCGACATTCATAGGGATCATTGTCGGCTTGTCTACGACCCTGTTTTTGAAGATGCTGAACTGGAGCACGGCATTTAGCGGGAAGTATAACTATTATTTCCTTATACTGCCACTCGCGTTGTTTTTAAGTGCCCTAATGATCAAATATCTGGCGCCTGACGCCGAAGGCCATGGGACAGAGAAGGTTATCGAAGCTGTACATAAGCACGCAGGAAAGATAAAAGCAGCGGTCATCCCCGTCAAGCTTATCACGACGATCATTACTATAGCGGCAGGGGGCTCGGCGGGGAAGGAAGGACCGTGCGCTCAAATAGGAGGCGGGCTTTCCTCCGTTGCCGCGGATATTTTTAGATTTGACGACAAAGACAGGAGAAAACTGGTCATATGCGGCATAAGCGCCGGTTTCGCTTCGGTTTTTGGCACACCCATAGCCGGCGCTATATTCGGCGTCGAAGTGCTTTTTGTAGGCAGTATATTATATGACGTCCTTTTGCCCTCTTTTATAGCAGGAATAATCAGCTACCACGTTTCCTCGTCCCTTGGAATAACTTATTTTCATGGCCAGATAAATCTCATTCCCATCTTCAGCAACGCATTTTTTATTAAAGTAGTCTTATCCGGAATCTTTTTCGGCTTATGCGCCGCGTTCATGATAGAGATATTGAAATTAGCCGAAAAGCTTTCGAATAAGGTCAGGGTATGGAAGCCGTTAAAAGGTCTTATCGGCGGTTTTGCCATTGTAGTCCTGGCGCTGATATTTTCGAAACAATATCTCGGCCTCGGCTTGGATACAATCCAATCCTGCCTGCAAGGGGTGAATATTATCTGGTACGCGTTTATATTAAAGATAATTTTCACAAGCGTTACGCTTAATTTTGGCGGAAGCGGCGGCATAGTTACGCCGATATTTTTTGTCGGTTCGGCAGCAGGGGTGGTATTTGCGAAATTCTTAGGCCTTGATGTAGCGACTTTCGCCGCGATCGGCATGGTCAGCCTATTAGCGGGGGCAGCTAATACGCCTATAGCGGCAAGTATTATGGCGGTCGAACTCTTTGGGCCCACCGTAGCTCCTTACGCCACTCTAGGGTGTATTATAAGCTTTCTGATGACCGGCCATAGAAGTGTTTACCCGTCCCAAGTCCTCGCTGTAAAGAAATCCTCATCCATAGAAGTGGAAACGGGGAAGGTTATCGAAGAGCTTTATCCTGAATACCATCCGAGAAGGAAGAGTCTTACGGGGATGTTATTGAGAATAATCAAAATCATCAAGGGGAGAATATAGCCTTTATTTCTTCCGTCCACGCCGCGATTAAAGGTTGTTTTTCAAAAAAAATATGTTATACTTATGAAGTAATTAAAAGGGTCCGAGAATAGAAAACATATTTTCGGAGGATTTTTGATGGTCGGGCCGCCATCTGACGAAAAATCAGATGGTTCTTTATTTGTAGCCGGAGATAGACAAGATGGCCAATGATATCAAAAAGATAGCGTTCATAGGAAATTATCTTCCCAGACGCTGCGGCATCGCGACTTTTACCACGGATATCTGCGAGGCGTTCGCGGCCTTGAACCCTTCTGTCCAGGTATTCGCGATACCTGTCACGGATATCGAGGAAGGTTACGATTATCCGGAACGCGTACGTTTCGAGATCAAGGAGCAGGATATAGACTCGTACAAAGCCGCAGCGGATTTCCTCAACCTCAACGACATCGATGTTGTCTGTCTTCAGCACGAATTCGGTATTTTTGGAGGCGACGCAGGCGGTTATATATTGGCTTTATTACGCCAATTGAAGATGCCCATAATAACGACCCTGCATACGGTACTGAAAAATCCGTCCGCGCGCCAGAGACGCGTTATGGATGAATTGCTTGGCCTGTCTGATTATGCGGTCGTAATGACGCAAAAGGCTGCCGACATCCTTCAGGCAGTAAATAAGATACACGGATCTAAGATACGGCTGGTCCCGCACGGGATACCCGACGTTTCTTTCATCGACCCGAATTTCTATAAAGACCAGTATGGGGTTGAGGGCAAGACCGTGCTCCTTACGTTTGGGCTGCTTTCTCCGCGCAAGGGGATAGAGGTAGTCCTGCGCGCACTTCCCAAAGTCATAAAAGAGCGTCCGAGCACCGTATACATAGTCGTCGGCGCTACGCATCCCAATCTATTAAGACACGAGGGTGAATCATACAGGCTTTTTTTACAACGTCTTTGCGATGAGCTTGAGATCTCGCGTAATGTCATTTTTCATAATCGTTTCGTATCTTCTGAAGAACTTAAAGAGTTGCTCGTGCTCGCCGATATTTATATTACCCCGTATTTTGAAGAAGCGCAGGTAGTTTCCGGGACCCTTGCCTATTCGTTCGGCGTAGGAAACGCGGTAATCTCGACCCCATACTGGCATGCCGCCGAACTGCTCAGCGACGGCAGGGGCATTCTTGTACCGTTCAACGATCCGGAAGCGATAGGGCAGGCGGTTACAAGGCTTATCGTCAATGAAAACGAACGTAATACGATGCGCAAGAATGCCTATCTTTTAGGCCGCGAGATGATATGGAGCAATGTTGCGTCAAAATATACGTCGATCTTTGAAGAAGCAAAAATGAAACGTTCTCCAGCGACGCAAAAGAAGGTGACGATGTATCCTCTTGAACAACAGGTTCCCGTATTGCCCGATATCAAGCTAGATCATCTCGTAAGGATGACCGATTCCATCGGGATCTTCCAGCATGCCACGTTCAATGTCCCCAACTTTTCCGAAGGGTATTGCACAGACGACAATGCGCGGGCGCTCATCCTGACCGTCCTGCTTGAGAACCTCGGTACCATAAATCCTCTTAAGATCAACGATCTCTCGAGCCGTTACCTCGGGTTTGTCAAATACGCGTGGGATCCCTCCATGGTACGGTTCAGGAATTTCCTGACCTTCCAGCGAAATTGGAAAGAAGAAACGTCCAGCGAAGATTGCCACGGTAGGGCGATATGGGCTATCGGTACCTGCATCGGGCGGTCAAAAAATGAAGGTTTTACCCAGATGTCGGTCGAGTTATTCGAAAAGGCGCTTGCCCCTTCGGTGTCGTTTACTTCGCCGCGCGCATGGGCTTTCATATTGCTAGGTATACATGAATATCTGCAGCGTTTTCACGGGGACAGGCTCGCACGCAACTGCCTGCAGACACTCGCTGCTCGGCTTCACGATCTTTACAAGGCAAATAGCGATGCGGAATGGCGATGGTTTGAATCATCCCTGACGTATTGCGACGCCAAATTACCCCATGCCCTTTTGTTAAGCGGACACGATCTCGATAACGAAGAGATGCTGAGATCCGGGGTTGAGTCTTTAAGTTGGCTTACGAAGGTACAGACCTCGTCCCGCGGCCATTTCCAGCCGGTAGGCACGGATGGCGAATACATTCGCGGCGGGGTCAAGCCTGTCTTTGACCAGCAACCGGTGGAAGCCTATGCTACCGTTTCGGCATGCCTCGATGCCTATCGCGTAACAAAAGACAAGATGTGGTACGAGGAAGCCTTAAATGTTTTTCAGTGGTTCCTCGGTAGCAACGATCTCGGCATTTCACTATATGACCCGGTGACGGGCGGATGCTGCGACGGGCTTCACATTAACAGGGTGAACCGCAATCAAGGCGCTGAATCTACGCTTTCATTTCTTCTTTCCCTGACCGAGATGACAGAGATGGAAAATGTTCTCGAAAGTCTTAAGGAGCCCTTGGAGGAATGATAAAGAATACCGGTATAGTCATCGCCCCTGATAGCGGGCGCGTCATCATCAGGCCGTACATTCCAGGGAATCAATCACGCGTCCCGGGGATCGTCTCGCGCATTATGGCTCTTGACGAGTCCGCCGCGGAAGAAGAATTGAAGAAGACCGTACGGGATTTTTCAGCGCGACACCATAATTTTGATTCTATCCTTGAGCGCCAGTTCGAGGTCATCTGCGCATATATGCCTCCCGATTTTGCACCCTCTAAAACGCGCAGGCTTCTCATAGGAGCGTACTTCATCGGCGAGCGTTCATATGAATCAACGGGTCTCTTCAATCCTTCTATTGTAGCGCATCCCGACCAATCCGGGGTTTCCGAAGGATCCCTGCGTTTTATTATTTCTTTGCGCGCCACAGGCGAGGGGCAGATATCTACATTAGTGTTCCGTTCGGGGCTCATAGACAAATATGGAACTGTATCGATTGACAAAACTTCCGGTCTCGCGTGTACCGCCGAACCGAAACCGAGCGCTCTTTATGATAAGATGTGTTTCATCGGAAAACTCTATGAAATGGGGCTGGAGAATAACTGCTCAAAATACATTACGGACCCGTTACCGGAAAAGTTTACCATGGAGCAGCTGGAAGAGAAGGTCAGGGATTACACTGCAGGCCATCATCCGATAACCCAGACAGACAAACTTACCTGCGAAAAGATCTTGTGGCTGGCACGATGTAATTATGAAGCTACTTTCGATCCGAAGTTCCCGCTTTCAGAACGCGTCCTGTTCCCGCTTTCTCCAAGCGAGCAGAACGGTATGGAGGATGCGCGTTTCGTATATTTTAAGAATGATGATGGAAGCGGGAAATATTACGCCACATATACGGCGTATGACGGCAGGGTTATCCTGCCGCAAATAATGGAGACGGAAGATTTTATCCGTTTTAAAATGATCACCTTGAACGGCAGGGCGGCGGTCAATAAGGGGATGGCTTTGTTCCGGCGCAAGATAAATGGCCGTTACGCGATGGTTTCCCGGAACGATAACGAGAACCTTTTCCTTATGTATTCCGATAATATCCATTTCTGGCATGAGGCCGTTCCATTAATGAGTCCATTATATCCATGGGAGTTCGTGCAGATAGGGAATTGCGGTTCTCCGATAGAGACCGACCGCGGGTGGCTGCTCCTAACCCACGGCGTCGGGCCGATGCGCCAATATTCGATCAGCGCTGCCCTGCTTGACCGCGAAGATCCTTCGCGTGTAATTGGCCGGTTGAGCGAACCGCTTATTCATTGGGAGGATAATAGTCGTTCGGGGTATGTTCCGAACGTCGTCTATTCGTGCGGAGCAATGGTCCATAGCGATACGCTTATTATCCCTTACGCGTTAAACGACCAACAGACGACTATCGGGCTGGTATCGCTGCGTGCGATCCTCGACAGACTGACTCGAGAAAGGATTTAAAATCATGAATGATTATTTGTTTTCGGGCATTTTAATAGCCTCTAGCTTTATTGTCGGTTGTATAATTTATTTTTTTGCTGCATTTTTAATTAAACGGCGGGATACTATTTCCTTAAAATTGTTTAAGGTCAACCTGGGGCTTCTCAAAAGTCCGTTACGTTTTTTGATACCAGCTTTATGTATCGCGGGGGTCATCCCTTTATTACGTCTACCGGAAAAGGCGCGCGGCTTTATCGGCCATTTTATCTATATCCTGCTTATTGCGTTGTTTGGTTGGGTCGCTATTAAGATTGTCTATATTCTTCGCGATGCGTTTTTGAACCGTTATGATATCACGGTTCGGGACAATGTGCGTGCTCGTGGTATGCATACGCAAATGCGCGTGATCGCCAATATCATGATCGTGGTCATAGTTTTGTTAACCGTTTCCTTTATGCTGATGAGTTTCCCGCAAGTCAGGCATATAGGTGTAAGCATATTGGCCTCGGCAGGAATTGTCGGGGTAGTTATAGGTTTTGCCGCGCAAAAAACGCTGGGGAATCTCATCGCCGGCATTCAGATAGCCATTGCCCAGCCAATTAGGCTGGATGATGTGGTCATTATCGAGGATGAATGGGGCTGGATCGAGGAAATTACCCTCACTTTTGTGGTAGTGCGTATTTGGGACCTGAGGCGTTTGGTAGTCCCCATATCATATTTTCTCGAAAAACCATTTCAGAATTGGACGCGGACTTCAGCAGATTTACTGGGAACTGTTCTTATCTATACCGATTACACCGTACCCGTGAAAGAAGTCCGTAATGAATTAACGCGTATTCTCAAAAACAGCACAAAGTGGGATAAAAAGGTCGATGCGCTGCAGGTTACCAATGTAACTGACAAAACAGTCGAGTTGCGGGCGCTTATGAGCGCAGCGGATTCTCCCGCTATGTGGGACTTACGTTGTGAAGTCAGGGAAAATCTTGTGGAGTTTTTACAACGACGCTTCCCCGAATGTTTACCGCGGACACGCATTGAAATGAAGGGATAATCATATGAGACGAATACTATTGTTTATTTTACCGATCCTGATCATCGTTGCCTTGGTCTTTACGGTATTCGGCATAGTGCAAGTTAATTTTGAAGAAGGCAAGTTGATGGATGACCTTCAAAGAAAGGCAAAAACTGTTGCCGAAAGCACCGAATTATCCGTAAAGTACGTTTTGATCAACAACGACTTAAGATCGACTAACCGTCTTACGGAAAGCTTTCAAAAGAGAGAAAGGCTCCAGGGATGCGTGATTTACGACAAGGATGGCAAAGTATTGTCGATCACCTCCAGGATATCCGATTGGGGACAGAAAGACAAGCCTTATATTAAAGAAGCATTGGAGACGAAAAATCCCCGCGGAGCGCTGGAAAAATTCAAGGAATATTCCGTGTACAGCTACGTCCTTCCTGTTCTGGATGACGAAAAAAATGTTTTGGGTGTGGTAGAGGTTGTTTACGATACCTCGTATGTTTTTACGACGCTGACGGAGCTATGGAGGCATGTAAGCACTGCCCTGATAATTTTGGTCGTATCTATCACGTTAATCATGGTGTTGCTGCAGAGGCGGATATTTATTTTGCCCGTTCTCCAGCTTACCGAGTGGTTCCATCTTTTTCAAAAAGGCGAGATAGACAAACAGCATCCGATAACGAAAGAAAAAGGCGCGTTTGGAAAACTTGCCAGTGAAGTCGAGCAGATAGCTTTGAGTTTAAGGATCGCGCGTAAAACAATCTCCGGTGAAGCTCAAGTTCGCTTAGAGAATGAGGATTTGTGGACAGAAGCAAAGCTCCGAAACGTTGTCCTTGCCAAGTTAGGCGAAAACGCTTTATGCGTGGTCTCAAACAGGGAACCTTATATGCATGTCATCGAGGACACAAGCGGGGAAACCAGGTGTATTAGGCCTGCAAGCGGCGTTGTTACCGCCGTAGACCCCATATTGCAGGCTTGCGGCGGGACATGGATCGCTCACGGAAGCGGGAATGCGGACAGAAAATTTGTAAACTCCAAGAACAAACTAGCCGTTCCGCCTGAAGATAACCGTTATATTCTCAAAAGAGTCTGGCTGACAAAAGAGGAAGAGCAGGGTTATTACTATGGTTTTTCCAATGAAGGATTATGGCCGCTTTGTCACATTACCCATACTCGGCCCCTATTTCGGGAGTCCGACTGGCAGATGTACAAGGAAGTAAACCAGAAATTTGCCGACGCCGTCTTGGAAGAGTTGCCCGCGAAAAATCCCCTTGTCTTTATTCAGGATTATCATTTTACGCTTCTTCCTAAGATGATAAAGGAAAAACAACCTAACGCGACCGTAGCGCTATTCTGGCATATACCGTGGCCGAATCCCGAGATATTCGCTACCTGCCCCTATCAAAAAGAAATTCTGGATGGAATGTTAGCTTGTGATTTGATAGGTTTTCATGTGCAATATCACTGCAATAATTTTCTCGATACTGCAAACAGGCTTCTCGAATCCCGCGTTGACACGGAAAAATTTAGCATAGTACGGGCCGGAAAAGAGACTTTTGTCCGCGCCTTCCCGATAAGCGTAGATACTTATATGGGTGAGACTACTAAGCAGGATTTAGCTGAAATAGACGAATTATCTAAGGAATTTGAGCTGGAAGGCAAGATAGTCGCTGTCGGGGTGGAGAGGATCGACTACACGAAGGGACTAATAGAAAGGATGTCCGCCATAGACAGGTTTTTGGAGAAATATCCTCAATATAAAGGTAAGTTTGTTTTTCTTCAATTGGCAGCTCCAAGCAGGATCCATATAAAGCGCTACCATGACCTGATGGCGGAGATAGATGAGGCGGTCGAGAAAGTCAACTGGAAGCATTATGACGGGAACTGGAAACCGATCATATACTTAAAGAGGCATTTTTCTCCGGAAGAGATCAAGCCGTATTATGCTTTAGCGGATGTTTGCATCGTGAGTTCCCTGCATGACGGGATGAATCTGGTAGCAAAGGAATATGTTATCTCAAATAAGAATCTGGACGGCGTTTTGGTCCTGAGCCGTTTTACGGGGGCCGCGAGGGAACTGACAGACGCGGTCCAGATAAATCCTTATTCTATAGAAGAATTCGCCGACGCCATAAAATTTGCGGTGGAAATGCCTGCCGAAGAGAGGAAAAAACGCATGGAAAACATGCGTAAAATAGTTACAGAAAATAACGTGTACCGCTGGGCAGGCAATATAATTACAGAACTGACGGCGCTGAAAAAAAGTTAGAAATAGGCGCACCGGGAGAATAAATTGACCGAAAAAATAGTCTTATCTGCCTGGATCATGTGGGGGCTTGCCGGGATAATCGTAACGGTATTTGTCCTGCCTTTCCTGGTAAAGAGAATAGAGCGGGATTTAGAGATTTTTCTTTTTGTCATGGGTTTATCGGCGGTGACGATCTCTCAATTGTGGAGTAAACATTTGGTCTATGAGGCATTGGTCGAGCCGATAAAGATCAGCGTTGCGGTACTGGTGGCCGGGTTGCTCTTCCGTTATGTCAGGGACCGCATACGGTCGACAATTAGTAAAGTTATCCGTCAAATAGGGGTTAAATGGGTATTCTTTTTGGTCGTGGTATTATTGGGGGTCATGTCAAGCGCGATCACTGCGATCATCGCTTCTTTGGTTTTAGTGGAACTGGTTACCGGGATGAAATTTGACAAAAAGACCGAAACTAATTTTGTGGTCATAGCCTGTTTTTCCATAGGATTGGGAGCCGCCCTCACTCCGATCGGCGAACCTTTGTCTACGATCGCTATATCCAAATTGAAAGGGCCCCCTTTTAATGCCGATTTTTGGTTTTTGGTGAAATTACTGGGATTATATATTTTACCGGGAATCCTGGTCCTGGGTTTTTTGGCCACATTTATAAGACCCAAAATCTCCGAAAAGACGACCTTAGCCGAAGACAGGCCGGAGATAGTAAAAGACATTTTTATCCGCGCGGGTAAAGTTTATCTTTTTGTGATGGCTTTGATTTTTTTAGGCAAGGGATTTAAGCCTATTATAGACGCCTATGTAGTCCAGATGTCGGCTAAAGGGCTGTATTGGCTCAACATCGTTTCGGCTATTCTGGATAACGCGACCTTAACCGCCGCCGAGATCACGCCAAAGATGGATATAGGACATATTCGGGCGATACTTATGGGCTTGCTGGTCTCAGGAGGGATGCTTATCCCCGGGAATATCCCTAATATCATCGCAGCGGGAAAGCTAAATATCCCCAGCCGGGCTTGGGCCAGATTAGGGATACCCTTAGGGCTCATACTAATGCTGGGATATTTTTTAGCGGTTTTCTGGATATGAAGTATCTTTTTAATCATTGGGGTCATTTAAAGGAAGATCTGAGAAATAGCCGCATTATACTTTTTTTAGACTACGATGGAACATTGACCTCCATCGCAGACACTCCGGATAGAGCAGTTCTTTCTAAAGAAGCCAGGGATATATTGTATGAATTATCAAAGAACCGGGGGTGTAAGCTTGCCGTAATCAGCGGCCGGTCATTGAAGGACATAAAGAGCGTCGTCGGCTTAAAAAACATCATCTATTCCGGCAACCATGGCCTGGAGATCGAAGGGCCTAAATTGAAATTCGAAAGCGTCGTCCCCTCGGGCTTTAAAAAGATAGTCAGGAAAATAAAACTCGATCTGCTCAGAAGGCTCGCTCATATAAAAGGCGTCATACTGGAAGACAAGGGCTGTACGTTAAGCGTGCATTACCGCCTGGTAAATGAGGATAATATCCATTTAGTCAAAACGGCGTTCCACGAGGCGATAATATATTATTTGGTCGGCAATAAGATAAAGATAAATACCGGGAAGATGATACTGGAAGTAAGGCCTCCCATTGAATGGGACAAGGGGAGATCTGTGATGTGGCTTCTCGCAAGGCAGGTATTCGTGTCGGGAGGGGATCCGGTATTGCCGGTTTATATAGGCGATGACGTGACCGACGAGGACGCTTTTTCGGCCTTAAGGAAAAAGAGTTTGACCATATTTGTAGGCATGCCTAAGAAGTCCAAAGCGAAATATTATCTTAAGAGCCACAAGGATGTATTGAAGTTCTTAAGGATGGTTAACGGTTTAAAGAAGGAACAGGAACATGGCAGAGATACGGAAAGCAAGAGAATCCTTTAGATTCTATACGAGGATGCATCTTTCCGAGTTAACCGGATTGAGGGCCTCGACCTTAGGGCAATTGCTCGAGCTTATGAAAGTGGTGAACGGTTCCTGCATATATCACCATACTCACAGGTTCCTGCAGCAGCACCAGCACCTTTCGCCGGAACCGCCGAACGATTTTGCGTATTGGGTGACAGAGGTAATGGGCGATGATGAGTTAGGAGAGAAGCTGGCGAGCATAGACGTCATACAGTTTAATACTATCCGCAGCTTAAGGGAGAAGCTGGTCGAGGTGATCGAGTCGTATCTGGCCGAGAACCCGACGGCAAAGATCAGGTTCGCGGGGGAAGGCGACGAATTCCATTTCGTGAAGTCGGTAAGCTTCGTGCTTCCGACCAAATATGAAGCGTATGATTTGAAGGATTTCATAGATATTTTAGATAAGATAACCATAGATTCCATTTATTATCACGTCTTTGAGGCGCGCCTGAGGCTTGAAAAAAATACGAACGATTTTTCGAATTGGATAATGAATTCGGTCGGCGATGAGCGGATGGCAAGGGAGATATCTCAGCTTGATCCTTATACTTTTACCCTGGAGGGTTTAAGGGATAAAGTGATCGGGATAATCAAGAGAAGGATGCCGGCCTGATATGGGGAAAATAGACGAATATATCCCTATCGTGGGACAGCCGACAATAGACGACCTAAGGCTTCTTGCCGAGAGGTTAAGAGGCAAGGTGATCCAGAATATCAATTCAACCTCGGTCGGCGGAGGCGTGGCGGAGATACTGAACAGGATGATACCCCTCTTAAAAGAGCTCGGGGTAGACGCGCGGTGGGACCTGATAAAAGGGGGAGAGCAGTTTTTCGAGGTCACCAAGAATTTCCACAATGCTCTTCACGGAGTCAACGTGGAAATTTCAAAAAAGGATTTCGATATATTCCTGGAAACAAGCCGCATGAATATGGAAGAGCTGGATACTTACGGAGACATCGTATTTATTCACGATCCCCAGCCCGTGGTCCTGGTTGACAAGAGGAAGGAAAATAAATGGGTCTGGCGTTGCCACGTAGATGTCTCCGAGCCGAATCAGGATGTCTGGGGATTTCTTAGGGGTTATATCGATAAATATGATGCGGCAGTCTTTTCAGCTCCGGCCTTCTCCCAGAAATTGCCAATAAGGCAATTTCTGATATCTCCCTCGATCGATCCGTTAAGCGACAAAAATAAGGAGCTTTCACAGGAGACGATAGATTCGGTATTAAATAAATACGAAATTCCGAAAGATAAGCCTATAATCACGCAGATATCGCGTTTTGACAGGTTGAAGGATCCTCTGGGAGTTTTAAAGGTATACAGGCAGGTAAAGAGATACGCCGATTGCCGGCTAATTCTTGCGGGAGGAGGGGCCTCGGATGACCCGGAGAGCGCGGAAGTTCTGCTTGAAGTAAAAGAGGCCGCAAAAGGCGACCCAGATATACATGTGCTTTTGCTTGCGCAGAACGATATTGAAATAAACGCGCTTCAAAGAGCTTCAGCGGTGATCTTGCAGAAATCTTTAAGAGAAGGTTTTGGCCTTACAGTCTCCGAAGCCTTATGGAAAGCGAAACCGGTTGTAGCATCCAACGTCGGCGGCATACCATTGCAGATAACGCATAAATATTCGGGACTACTTTGTCATTCCGTCGAAGGGGCGAGTTTTGCCGTAAAACAGCTCTTGAGCAGCCCGGATTATGCCCGCAAATTAGGCGAGAACGGAAAAGAGCACGTAAGGAACAATTTTCTGATAACGCGCCATTTGAAAGAGTATATGTTATTATTTCTTTCGTTATATCATCCGGAGGATATAGTTTATTTATAAATAATAAGGAGGACCTATATTTGAAACCGAGCGGTTGGATATTTCTAATTATTTCCTGGACATTCATTTTAGGCTTGGGGGTTTTCTGCTTTAGAAGAATATTTGAAAAAGGTCTTGACGGAGAAGGGAAGAAGACAAAGAAAAGATCAAAATAAAGGAGGTATTTATCTATGGGAATTAATTTATCAAAAGATTGGCCGGTTTATGTTCTTTTGGGCTTTGCAGCATTATTTTTTATCTATGTAATAGTTAGAGGTAATCTTGACGCTAGGAAAGATAAGAAAAATCAAGATAAAGAAAAAGAGGAGACCAAAGAAAAGAAATAAGATATAATGATCGGCCGATGCCCGGACAAAACGGACGTCCTGCTTCACAGGATTTCGCCAGATAAAAGCTCAAGGTGCTCAAATTCCGCAAGGAAATCCCTCCCTGATCCCCAATAATCCTTGATATGGTAAAATATTACCTTTATAATAAAACCGGCTAAATTAGAAAGGTTTCCCCTCGGCTGAAAGGAAGATATAATGGTTGCGGCCAAAAGTAGTCATAGGGAACATCATCGTACGTACCGGATTGGTTGGTTACGTGCCGCAGTTTTGGGTGCGAACGATGGGATAGTGTCGACCGCAAGCCTCATTGTGGGCGTAGCTGCAGCTCACGCGTCCAGAGGTTCAGTATTGGTCGCCGGCGTCGCCGGTTTGGTCGCAGGGGCGATGTCAATGGCGGCCGGCGAGTACGTATCGGTAAGCTCACAGGCCGATACCGAAAGAGCAGACCTGGCGCGCGAGCGCAAGGAACTCGATGTAGATAATGAAAACGAGCACAGGGAGCTGGCGTCAATCTACGAGGGCCGGGGACTGGATCCGCCGCTCGCAAAACAGGTCGCCGAGCAATTGATGGCCCATGACGCATTGTCGGCACACGCCCGTGACGAACTCGGCATCTCTCTTAATTTCATCGCTCACCCGTTACAAGCCGCGTGGGCATCGGCAGCGAGTTTTTCTATCGGCGCAGCGATGCCGCTTCTCATCGTGTTTGTAGTACCGGGAACGAAATTGGTTCCCGTTGTTTTTGGGGTCACGCTTGTTTTTCTCGCGGTGTTAGGGGCGCTGGCGGCATTCGCCGGCGGAGCACCCATAGCGAGAGCAGCTGTTCGCGTTACGTTTTGGGGAGCATTAGCAATGGCGTTGACGGCCGCCGTGGGTGCCCTTTTTGGAAAAATCGTGTAATTGGTATAACCTTGCCAAGAATTCCCATAAAAAAAGCGGTAAATTTATCTTGAAAAAGGGTAATTATGTGTTAAACTCTGCCCACGTGGGCAATATAAGGAGAAACAATGAAAAAGGAGGTATCATTAAATGATCTATATAAAAAGGAGCAAAGGTATGAATATGTTTAAGTACGTTTTCGTCACACTTCTGGTAACATTCACTATATCATGCGGCGGACTCCAGGGTTTTCAATCAGAAACTCAAGCTGTTGCCGCGACCGCTATTGACAAAGCTGAGAACCTCGCGCCGGTGCCGGCAATTGAAACACGCATCAACGACCTGCTGAAGCAGATGTCGCTGGCCGAAAAGCTTTCGCTTTGCCACGCCAACTCGAAGTTCAATACCGCTGGGATCGAACGGCTGGGGATTCCCCGTGTGGCGATGTCTGACGGCCCGCACGGAGTACGGCGCGAAACCGCCGCCAACTCCTGGGAGCCTGCGGGGTGGGAGGATGACTACGTGACCTATCTCCCGACCGGCTCTGCGCTGGCGTCGACTTGGAATCGGGAAATGGGACGCCGATTCGGCGAAACATTGGGCGCGGAGGCGCGTCATCGTAACAAGGACATCCTCCTGGGCCCAGGCATCAACATCGTCCGCACTCCAGTCTGTGGCCGCAATTTCGAGTATTACGGCGAGGACCCGTACCAAGTCGGCCAGATGGCGTCCGAGGTGGTGCGCGGCATCCAGAGCAACGATGTGGCGGCGTGCGTGAAGCACTACGCGCTGAACAACCAGGAGTGGAACCGCGGCTGGGTCAACGTGGTGGCCGACGAGCGCACCCTGCGCGAAATTTACCTGCCGGCGTTCGAGGCGGCCGTCCGCGCGGGTGCCTGGACGGTAATGACCTCCTACAACAAGTTCCGGGGACAGTGGTGCGGAGAGAACAAGTACCTAATGAACGACATTCTCAAGGGGGCGTGGGGGTTCGACGGTGTCTGTATTTCGGACTGGGGCGGAACGCACAGCACGCGCGATGCCGCGGTGAACGGGCTCGATATAGAGATGGGCACGTCGGACAACTACGACACCTTCTTCTTTGCGAATCCCCTTCGGCAGGCCGTCGAGCGCGGGGAGATTCCGGAGAGCGTCGTCGACGACAAGGTCCGGCGGATCCTCCGCTTCATGATCCGGGCCGGTATGATTGATCCATCGACACGCAAGACCGGATCGCGCAATACCGCCGCAAACCAGCAGGCGGTCCGGGATGTCGCCGGCGAGGCGATGGTGCTGCTGAAGAACGACGGCGTCCTGCCGCTCGACATTAACAAGACACTGAAGCTCGCTGTGATCGGCGAGAACGCTGTCATACAGCATGCGAATCAAGGCGGCAGTTCGGCGATCCGCGCGCTTTATGAGATCACCCCGCTCGAGGGGCTGAAACGCAAGGGCGGGGGAATGGTTAAGATCACGTACGTGGAGGGTTACCGGGACACGGGCGACACCACGGTTTTCGAGGCGATCAGCGACACGTATGTGCAGACCACAGATCCCAAGTCCGGCATCCGGAGTTGGAAGGGTGAGTACTTCAACGACCGTAATCTGAACGGTCAGCCGGTCGAGATCCGGTATGAGAAGGCCATGGACTTTAACTGGAAGGATCTGGGTCCGGCCGCAGGTGTACCCAAGGATAACTTCTCCGCGCGGTGGACGGCCGATATCCTGCCGACTGCCAGCGGGATCTATCACTTGGGCCTTACGAGCGACGACGGTTCAAGGCTGAAGATCAACGGCAAGGTGGTGATCGACAACTGGGCCGACCATGCCGAGGAACGTAAGGACGCGAAGATCGAGTTGACCGCGGGCCAGACCTACCACTTCGAGGTGGAGTACTACGAATCCAGCGGCGATGCAATGGTTAAACTGGGTTGGGTTAGGCCGGACTCCCGCGTCGGCCCCGAAGTCGAATTTGCCGAGGCGATCAAAGCGGCTCGCGCGGCCGATGCCGTGTTGGTGTTCGCGGGCCAGAACCATCAGTACGACAAGGAGGGTGAGGACCGTCGCGACATCCGGCTGCACGGGCGGCAGAACGAGTTGATCGAGGCAGTCGCGGCGGCCAATCCGCGCACCGCCGTGTTCCTGGTCTCCGGCAGCGCCGTCGAGATGCCGTGGATCGACAAAGTGCCCTGCGTGGTCCAGGCGTGGTACGCCGGCATGGAAGTCGGAAACACCGTGGCCGACATCGTATTCGGTGACATCAACCCCTCCGGAAAGCTGCCGATCACGTTTCCCAAGCGGCTCGAGGACTGTCCTGCCCACGCAATCGGGCAGTACAACGATAAGGACTGCGAGTACAAGGAGGGCCTGCTGGTTGGCTACCGTTACTACGACACTCGGAACGTGGAACCCCTTTTCCCGTTCGGGCACGGATTGTCCTACACGACATTCAAGTACAGCAACCTGAACGTGGACCCCAAGACCCTTGTCGCTCGCGTGGACATCACGAACACGGGCAAGCGCAAGGGCAAGGAAGTCGTGCAACTCTACGTCCACGATGTCGAGTCCCGCCTGCCCCGCCCAGTGAAGGAGCTCAAGGGGTTCGAGAAGGTGGAGTTGGCCCCGGGCGAAACGAAGCAGGTCATCTTCCGTTTGGACGAGCGAGCCCTCGCGTTCTACGACGCTGAGGCGAAGGGTTGGGTCGCCGAACCCGGCGAATTCGACATCCTCGTCGGCAGTTCATCCCGCGACATCCGGCTCCAGGCCCGCTTTGCGTATGCGGCGCGGCAGGGAGATGCCGCCTTTAATCCCTAAAAATCCTTGATATAGCAAGATATTATACCTATAATAAAACCAGCTAATTAAGGAGAGAAAGAGATTAAGGCTTCAATGTCCCTTAGGGAAATAGGAAAAAAATTAAAGGTATCAAGGTTTACCGTAGCGCGGGTCTTAAGGGAAGACAAATATGTTTCGGAAAAAACCCGTGCCTTGGTACTGGATTACCTTAAAAAAGAACCCTACGCTCCTAATATCCATTCCGCCAGACTTCTTTCCGGAAAAATAAACGTCCTTGGGCTTCTTTTCTTTGGAGGAGGCCTTTTTAGTATGGAGCCTTATGTCCAGGAAATAATCAAAGGTGTAAGTGAAGCCGCCAAGAAAGAAGGCTATCAAGTCATGTTATTTACCCAGGATAAATTTAATAGTTTTGAATGCTTGAATACATATCTGAATAAATCAGTATCAGGTTTTATCTTGCCGGCTATCGGAAAAGACAATTATAAAGACGTGCTTGGATTGCAGGATAAAAAAGTACCTTTAGTCCTTTTATGTTCGCATCTTAAGGATCTTTCTTCTTTCGACTGCGATAATGTTACGGGAGGCTATCTGGCAACAAAGTATTTATTGGATTCCGGCCGCAAGAGGATAGCGTTCATTCATGGCCACAAGAACTGGGTGGATGCCGAAGATAGGTTTAAAGGATACAAAAAAGCTTTACAAGAGGCGGACAAACAGGTAATAATAGAATATAACGATGATAATAATCATATTAATTATGAGAAACTGACCATAGAAAGGCTGTTATCATTAAAAGAACCTCCCGACGCTGTTTTTGCCGCAAACGACAGGATGGCCCTTGCGGCAATGTCAGCTATTAAACAAGCAGGCAGGGATATACCCAAAGATATAGCTGTGATCGGCTTTGACAATATACCGAGCTGTGAAAATTTTTCTCCTTCCTTATCTACGGTTTCTCAGCCGGTAAAAGATATGGCCTTTGCGGCTGCCGAGACATTGATCAAAAATGTCATCCCCCAAGGCAAAAATAAGGACTACACGCGTTTTTTTGAGCCAAAACTTGTTATTAGAAAATCAACCTAAAAAAAGCAATAAAATCGGCTTGACATTATAAAGCCTATATGGTAACCTATGTTTGTGCTCACGAGAGCATAGGCATCAAAAAAGGAGGAAGGGAAGCATGAAAGGGGTGTGCGTAGGCTGCATTCTTGTTTTAGTCTTGACTTTCTTCACCTTGTCTTCATTCGCTGCGGAAGGCGGTAACCTGCTTGTCAACCCGGGTTTTGAAAAAGCTGATTCTCTTGGATGGGATCTGTACGGCGATTCTACATATGATACGGAAACCTATAAGAGCGGTATACAATCCGGAAAAGCTTGGGTTTGGGATTATGGCGATGGATTATTTGAACAGTATGTCGATGTAATTCCCGGCACGCAGTATAAAGCAAGCGTCTCTGTTTTAAGCAAACCCGGCGACCCTATTTCCGGCGATTCTAAAGCGTGGATACAGATAGAATGGTTCACTGCTGAGAACGCCGTAATAGGTGACCCGGTAAAGAGTTCTCCGCTTGCAGGCGCCAGCGACACTTGGGCTATTTTATCGACTCCGACGGCTATTGCGCCCCCAAGCGCCGCTAAAGCAAAGATCAAGGTAGTGATCCAGGCTGCACAAAAGAACACTCCAGGGTCTTGCTATTTTGACGATGCCGATTTCCGGACGGTCCCGTAATATATTAATGTAAGCAACAGATCTTATTCCCGAAGAGAAGGATATTAGAGATAGTTTTTTAATGTTTCTGCTCTCGTGAGCAGAAACATACAAGAATAAAAGAAAAGAAAGGAGGTGAAATAGTTAAATGAAGAAATTCTATTTTGCAACTTTGGTGATCATGGCAGCCGCGCTTATCTCAACGCCGTCAACAGTATCCGCTAACTTGCTCAGCGACCCTGGGTTTGAAACCGGCACTGGTTGGAGCAACTGGGGTGATAGCAACTATGTTACAGAGGTAAAAATGAGCGGCGTCCAGTCAGCGCATGCTTGGTCATGGAACTACGCCGATGGGAAGTTCGAACAGACGGTTGATGTGACGGGGGGTGTTGCCTATAAGGCAAGCGGCTATCTGAAATCTGCCGGTTTAGATACCGGTAGCGCTTGGATACAGTTCCAGTGGGATGGCGCGGGAACGGCCGTAGAGAGCGCCAAGCTTACAACCGCGAATACCGATTGGACGTACTTTGAAACTCCGTGGACGGTAGCGCCGGACGGTGCCACGACGGCAAAGCTGGGTTATGTTCTGGTATCTCCTACAAGCCATAGCGGCAATGATGTCTACTTTGACAATGCTAACTTTGATGCGCAGGCAGTTCCGGAACCGGCAAGTATGCTTTTGCTCGGTTCAGGATTGGCTGGTTTGTTTGGTTTCAGCAGAAAAAAGTCAGTTAAGTAAGTTTCGTTTAGTGATGGGGCAGGGGTCCAAGATCCCTGCCCCAAAATTATATTAGTAATGGCCTCAAATCCCGCGAGTAAATCCCTCCCTGATCCCTGAAAATCCTTGATATAGTAAGACATTACCCCTATAATAAAACCAGCTAAATAAAAGGAGGAACAGAAGGATGAGAAGATCATGTCTTATTTATTTTCTTGTCCTTGCTTTGAGCTCTGTTAGTTTGTCCTCGTTCGCTGAGCAAGGTAATTTGCTTGTCAACCCGGGTTTTGAAAAAGTTGATCCGCTTGGATGGGGTGCGTACGGCGACTCTACATATGATACGGGAACATACAGAAGCGGCAAACAATCCGGAAAGGCTTGGGTTTGGGATTATGGCGATGGATTATTTGAACAGTATGTCGATGTAATTCCCGGCATGCAGTATAAAGCTAGCGTCTATGTTTTAGGCAAGCCCGGCGACCCTATTTCCGGCGATTCTAAAGCGTGGATACAGATAGAATGGTGCACTATTGATAATGTCATAATAAGCGAGCCGATAAAGAGTCCTCCGCTTACCGCCGCCAGCGACACTTGGAAGCTTTTATCAACTCCGGCGGTTATTGCGCCCTCAGGCGCCGCTAAAGCAAAGATCAAAGTAATGATCCAGGCTGCCAAAAAGAAGACAGGGGGGTGCTGCTATTTTGATGATGCCGATTTCAGCTCCTTGCCCCCTATGTAACGATTCGCGGCGTGCTCGGTGGAAAAAAGTCAATAAAAAGGTGAATTAGCCAATTCCAATATTTTTTATGCGTTTATAATTACGTATATCCGGAGAGATAGGTCAAGACGAAGATGAAGTTCTGAAGCAATACGGCCAAAAATAATAGAAAGGAGCCGAAGATGGAAAAAATGCGTATGGTAAGGGGAGCGTTGGCTGTTTTATGCATGGCTTTTGCGGTAATGTTTTGCCTGGAGACGTATTCGTACGCCGTAAGCGCAAAGGATATAGATGCAGGAGTGGATGTATCGCTTAAAACCCTTCGGGATATAAAAGGAGGCGGTGACGTCATAGATAAGGCGAAGGGTCTGCTTATTTTTCCGTCAGTCTTTAAAGGGGCTATTGGAATAGGCGGAGAATACGGGGAAGGGGCCCTCAGGATACACGGAAAGACGGCCGGTTATTACAGCACTGCCGCCGCTTCGATAGGATTCCAACTGGGAGGGCAGAAGAAGACTATTATAATCGCGTTCATGACCGATGAGGCTTTGAAGAATTTCAGGGATAGCCAGGGCTGGAAGATCGGCGCTGACGCATCCGTAGCTGTCATAGCGCTCGGGGCGGGCACCCAGATGAGCAGCGCTATTTCCAACAAGCCGATCGTCGCGTTCGTGTTCGGCGAGAAAGGGCTGATGTATGACCTTAGCCTGAACGGCGCGAAGGTCACTAAGCTCCAAAGATAGAAATATAATTGGCTCTCACGATAAGAATCATAAATGGTATTTATGCGATCGGCGCAAATGTCCGCCTCTAGCAGGGGCGGACATTTTATATCTAAGGAGAGTAGCCCTAACAAAGGAGGAATAATGGAGAGCAATGACAAGATTGAAAGTGCAACTGCGCATGTTTTGCCGCCTTTACCATATGCGCAAGACGCGCTTTCTCCCGTGATCTCCGCGAATACGGTCAGTTTCCACTATGGCAAGCATCATAAAGGGTATGTCGACAATCTGAACAAGCTGGTTGCAGGAACTGGATTTGCCGGTATGGCGTTAAACCAAATCATCGCCGCGACAGCCGGCAAAGCGGAAAAAGCCGCGGTCTTCAATAATGCATCGCAAGCGTGGAACCACGCGTTTTACTGGAATAGTTTGACTCCGAATGGCGGCGAAGTACCCGCAGCATTGAAAACAAAGATCGAGGCTTCTTTCGGGACCGTGGATGCATGCAAGAAGGAACTGGCGGCCGCGGCGACTACTCAATTTGGCAGCGGCTGGGCGTGGCTTGTGCTGGATGGCGATAAGCTTAATGTGGCCAAGACCGGCAACGCGGATTCACCTTTGACTAAGGGCTTGAAGCCGCTATTGACCATCGACGTATGGGAACACGCTTACTACCTGGATTATCAGAACCGCCGCGCGGATTACGTTAACGCCGTCCTCGACAAGCTGATCAATTGGAGTTTTGCAGAAAATAATCTAAAGTAGAGTTAAAAGTTAAATAGAAAGGAGGCGGAATATGTTATTGGACTGTCCCAGTTGAAATTTGTACCGCTTTTAATCTGATTTTTTATCTTAAAATTCCCATGCCCAGTGCGCTGGACATAGCCCCGGCGCCATACTCGCCGATCCGGTTGTAGATTTTCCCCGTAATATCAACCTGCCTACCCTTGATTTTATACCTTATTAGTGGTAAGAATATTAATCATGGCACACCATACGAAGAAATATGCAATATTTGTCTTGATAGGAATGGTAGTTATGACAACGGTCCCTGCCGGGGCTGCCAGCGCGGGAAGCCCGAGGACTCAGGGGCGGGGGAAGATCGCAGCGACGGCAGAATGGTCCTATGTTTTTGGCAGAGACCTGGATTTTAAAAAAGCGACACGCCCTCCCGGACACGATAATGACAGGCCGGTAAATTTCAGGATAAATAGAGGGTACAATGTTGCGGGCAAGGTTTCTTACGGCATATTTAACGCTATGGATATATATGTAAAACTAGGGGTTGCGAATTACGATCTCAAAGGGGATGTTTTCGTGGGGGACACTAAGAGAGTCGAAGAAGATCTGTCGGCAGGAGATTCTTTTCTTTATGGCGGAGGCGTTAAATTGGCTTATGAATTAAATGACGGATGGATTATCGGTTGCGACGCACAATATCTTACGTCAGACCATGAATTAGATTTTCGCGCCGTTAATGTGGCTTCAGGGGCAGTCACTACCGCAAAATATGCCGACTGCAGGATACAAGAATGGCACGCGGCCCCTTATATCGCCAAAAAGATCGCGGATTTTACGCCGTATCTGGGCGCAAGATACTCCGATCTCAGGATGGACCAGAAAAACCCAAACGACTCAAGGCGGTGGGATAATTTAATATTTAACGCCGACCGTAATATCGGCGTATTTACGGGAGCGGATTGGAATTTCGGGAAAAACTTTAAATTGAACGTAGAGGGCAGGTTTGTGGATGAAACGGCAATGAGCGTCGGAGCAACATACAGATTCTAGGCCTAGAAAATCGCACCGGTTTTTTGTTTTAACAAAAAAGGAGGGCGTGCCTTAAAGGGGAATGGACCGGGTCCTCGGAATTGACAGCTTTTAAGGTAACTGTTGATTGAAGAGCATCCGGCGTGCGTAGGAGAAAGCCCCGGTAATCCCTTTTTATTTATTCAGGGGCCGTTAAAGTAATTGGCTTGACATAGGCGAGAATAGATGGTATATAATTTATGAACATACGTTCATTAATTAGATACAATTCTAGACGAGGCGAAATGGCTGTATTGAACAGGAGAGAAAGGGACAGGCAGTTACGGAGGTCGGATATCTTCGCGGCTGCAGAGCATATCTTCGCGCTGAAGGGATACCACAAGGCGACGATAAGGGATATCGCCAAGGAAGCCCAGTACGCGACAGGCACTGTATACCTGCATTTCAAGGATAAGGATGAACTGTACCGGTCGCTTTTTACGGAAAAGTTAAAGGGTATGCTGTCTGTAGTCGAAGAGAAGATGGCATCGGCAAAGGACTCGAAAGGCAAGCTGGGGGTATTCGTGCGCGAATCACTCGCGTATTTCGAGGAGAACCTGGACTTCTTCCGCATATTCGTTTCGGAATCCGACGATATGATGCTTGCGGAGAAGAGCATCAGGAACACCCCTGCCGGCCAAAAGTTCGAAAAATATATGGAAGATATAGTCAAGCAGGGCCAGAAGGAGGGGGTCATAAGCAGGGATTTTGAGCCCGTACAAGTCCTGGATATATTGACCTCGATCATGAAATCTTTTGTCCTGAAATGGTTCAAGGAAAACAGCAAAAACAAGAAGAGCCTGGTTGGCGTGTCCGGCGTCATATTAAAGTGCCTGTTAAGAGGCATCTCCGAAGATAAATAGTACGTAATCCCGCCTGAAATATCCATCTTGACAAAACCCAAAATGAATGATATCATTCATAAATGAACATACGTTCATATTAAGATATTAGTGTTCATTCAAGAAAACATACAAATGCGACGGGAAGGATTAAATATGGCAACTAAGAATGTATTTGCGGTTGCGGCGGTTTGCGCCATGGTGGCCTGTGCGGGCCACCTTACCTATGCGGAGCAGGCCGCGGGAAAGGACGGCAGGCTCCTCACTATCCAGGAAGGAATTTCGATAGTGCAAAAGGACAGCCGCCTGGTTAAAATATCTTCCTTTGATAATGACATGGCTTTCCAGGACTCGATGATCGCCCGCTCCGTGCTGCTGCCGCACCTTAATATAGGCGCTGCGCAGACCTTCAATAATAACAAGCCCGAGATGAAATTCGGCGGCATGGTGGTACCGACCTCGGACCAAAACCCGTATTCCTTCGGGGCCAATGTCTATCAGACTTTATTCGACTTCGGCAAGAGCCTCTCTAACTACCATGCGTCAAAGGAGATGGTCGAGGCGGTAAAGGCCCGCAGCGAAAGCGTCAAGCGGGTAGCTACGCTGGAGTTTGTTGTGGCTTACTTCAACCTGCTGGAAGCGGAGAAGTTTATAAATGTCGCGGAGAAGGAAGTCGAAAGCCTCACCTCTTATATTAAAGATATGGAACATCTGTTTGAGCAGGGGGTTATAGTAAAGAATGACCTGCTTCCCGCTAAGGTCAAGCTTGCCGACGCGAAGCAGAAATTGATAGCGGCACGCAATGGGAAAGAAGTCGCCGCCGCGCGCTTGAATAATATCCTGGCCCTCTCGCTGAGAGAGAAGCTCATCGCGCAGGATATAAATATGCAGTTGCCGCAGTTCCCCGAGATAGAGGATGCCTGGATCACGGCGCAGGAACAGAGGCCGGAGATAGTTTTCTATGAAAGCAGGATAAAAGCGTCTGTCTCGAGCGAAAAAGCAAAGGCGGTAGAAAACCTTCCGGTTCTTTATGCCGACGGCGGTTATAACCATACTAAAAACAGGTACCAAGTGCACGAAGACAACATGTCGGTCAACCTGGGGGTCAAGATGAACCTGTATGACGGCGGCGCAGCCCGGGCCGACCTGCTCAAGGAGCGCGCTCTGCAAAAGCAGATAAAAGAACAAAAAGACAAACTTATCGAGGATATAAAATTCGAGGTTGAAAACAGCCATTTGAGCCTTAAGGATGCCTGCGAAAAGGTCTCCGTCGCCTCGGAAGCGCTCGAGCAGGCGGGTGAGAACGTCCGCGCATACCGCGTGAAATATACGGCCGGAGCCGCCACATCTACGGATGTGCTTGAAGCGATAACGCTGCAGACGAGGGCGCAGACAAATTATTACGGCGCGGATTACGAACTGAAGCGTAATTACGCAAAACTTATGTATTCGATGGGTATTGACCTCGCGCTCATCTACGAAACAATGGAGAACAAAAATGAACCTGAAAAACGTTAAGAAGACGAAATTGTTGGGAATATTTTTAGCGGCAGGCGGCGCTGCCGCCGTGGTATTCATCCTCTTCATCATTGGCGGCATCAGCCGCGTGTCCACCGATGACGCATACATCGAAGGCAGGATCCATAGCATCGCGGCCAAGATCCCGGGGACGGTCAAGACAGTGAATGCGGAAGATAACCGCATCGTGAAAGAAGGGGACGTCCTGGTCGAGATAGACCCGATAGATTACGAATTAAGGGTGAACGGGGCACAGGCGGCCCTGGATATACGAAAGGTAGCTTTTGAGCAGGCATCTCGCGACAGGGATCGCGCCGAGGCATTATATAAAGAAGAAGTATACCCGAAGGAGAGGTTCGAGAATGCCGTTACCGCGTATAACCTCGCGAAAGCGCAGGCCGAGGCTGCCGAAGCGCAGTTCAAGATCGCGCAGCGCAACCTGGAATATACGAAGATATGCGCTCCTTCGGACGGCCATGTGGCAAAAAGGTCCGTCGAGGCGGGAAACCAGATACAGCCGGGGCAGGGGCTTATGGCGGTTGTTTCGAATGATATGTGGGTAATCGCCAATTATAAAGAGACCCAGCTTAAAAATGTCAGGCCCGGACAGGAGGTCAGGATAAAGATAGATACGTATCCCGGTAAGATCTTCGAGGGCCATGTGGACAGTATCCAGCGCGGCACCGGAGCAAAATTCAGCATGTTCCCGCCCGAAAACGCTTCGGGGAATTTTGTAAAGGTGGTCCAGCGCATACCGGTAAAGATCGTTTTTGACGGCCAACCCTACAATAAGTATGATCTTGGCGTAGGCATGTCGGTCATTGCCGAGATAAAGGTCCGGTAATGGATAAGGGAAGCAACGCTATTCAATCCGAAGAATGGCGCCCTAAAAGCAACCCTTGGCTGATCTGTATCGCAGTCATGTTGGCCGCGACCATGGAAGTCCTGGACACCTCCATTGCGAATGTGGCTTTGCCGCAGATCGCGGGAAACCTTTCCGCGACTACTCACGAGGGGACCTGGGTCTTAACAAGTTATCTTGTCGCCAATGCGATTATTTTGCCCGCTTCGGCATGGTTTGGCGGTTTTTTCGGCCGTAAAAGGGTGCTTCTTATCTGCATATCCCTGTTCACCCTATCCTCCGTCCTTTGCGGCATAGCTGGCAGCCTCAGTCAATTGGTCCTGTTCCGGATATTCCAGGGAATAGGAGGAGGGGCCCTCCAGCCGATCTCCCAGGCAATACTGCTGGAAAGTTTTCCGAAGGAGAAGCGCACTTCAGCCATGGCGGTTTTCGCGATGGGAGTCATCGTGGCGCCTATTATAGGCCCCGTCCTCGGCGGTTGGCTTACCGATAATTTCTCATGGCGGTGGATCTTCTTCATCAATGTGCCTGTCGGGATCATCGCCATCCTGATGTCTAAGGTGTTCGTTGAAGACCCGCCGTACATCCGGAAGATCAGGACCGGCATCGATTATTACGGGTTCGCGTTGATGGCTATCGGCTTGGGCGCGCTGCAGCTCGTTCTTGATAAAGGCCAGGAGGCGGATTGGTTCCAGGCGTCCTGGATATGTTGGACATCGATCATTGTCGTCATTTCTCTTGTCGCGTTCATTTTATGGGAATTCCGCGTAAAGCATCCGGTGGTCGATCTGCGTATCCTTAAGGACAGGAACCTTACCGGAGGCATGATAATCGCTTTTATGATCGGTTCGATCATGTACGGAGTGATGGCGCTCATGCCGCTCTTTTACCAGACGATGATGGGGTATACGGCCTATTTAAGCGGGCTTATACTGGTCCCGCTTGGGATAGGGGCTTTTACCGGGGCCCTGTCAGTCTCGCGTTTATGTAAATACTTTGAAAATAAGGTGTTGATGGCCGTGGGCCTGGCCATGATCGGGATTGCGGCGCTGTCTCTCGGCAATATTAACCTGCAGATCTCCATGGATTCGAGGGTGATCCCGCTTTTTGTCCTGGGTTTTGGCACGATGATGGTCTTTGTGCCGTTGTCGATCGTGGCTTTCGGGACGTTGCATGCCAAGGATATTGGAAACGGCTCCGGGCTTTTTAACCTCATGAGGAATATCGGGGGCAGCGTCGGCATCGCGGTATCGACGACGATACTTTCCCGAATGGCGCAGACGCACCAGGCGATACTTGTAGGCCAGTTGAACCCTTTTAATCAGCTGTATCAGCAGGTATCGAAGGCGTATGCCGGCCTCGCGGACGGCCTGCTTTACAGGGAATTATTACGCCAGTCCGCCCTTCTTTCATATATCGATTGTTTCCGCTATTACGGGATCATCGCTTTCTCTTGCGTGTTCCTGGTGTTTATTTTCAGGGAGGTCAAGAATAAAGGGACGGTCATGATCCATTAAATGAGAAACTTCCAAAGGGTAAACCAGTTTTGCGTAATAACGGCCGCTATCTTCCTTGTATCCGGCTGCGCGAGCGTACGCCATGCCGTCCCGGAAAAGATGCTGAATGATGCCAGCATATCCGGCATGAGCAATATCAGGGTCTATAGCGGCGTCCCGACCGAGTATTTCAAGAAAGATATGATTGGTTTGGTCGACGCGGGCGGGATAGGCGCGACGTATTCGATGCTTGCGGTTTCGGGCGGGGGCGCTAACGGCGCATACGGCGCGGGTTTACTCAGCGGATGGACACAGTCCGGGACACGGCCGGTCTTTAAGGTCGTTACCGGTATAAGCACCGGAGCGATCATAGCGCCTTTCGCCTTCCTCGGAAATAAATATGACGGCGAGTTGGAGGAATTTTACACGAAGTATTCGACAAAAGATATCATGAATATAAGCATCCCGTTCGTGAATTCCTTCGCGAGCCCCAGGCCGCTGAAACGCCGTATCGAAAAATATTTTGACGGGCGATTATTAAAGGAAATAGCCTCCGAATATGACAAGGGCCGCAGGCTTTATGTGGGCACCACCAACCTTGACGCCCAGCGTCTCGTAATATGGGATATGGGGAAGATCGCTTCAATAGGCGATGAGAGGGCCCTAATGTTATTCCGCAAGGTAATACTGGCATCGGCATCCATCCCGATAGCTTTTCCTCCGGTGTATTTAAAGGTACAGGTTGGCGATAAGACGTATGACGAGATGCATGTCGACGGCGGGGTAGCGAAGCAGGTGTTCTTTCTTTATGATGCTGTCCAGGGTATAGAAGAAGCCATGAAACAGAAGGGGATAGGTATCCGCAACCTGCGGTACAAGATATACGTGATAAGGAACGGCTATGCGGACGCGATCTGGAAAGAAGTCCCGGACAGGATGTCTGCCATTGCGGAGCGCACGGTAGATACAATGGTGAACGCCCAGGGCGTCGGGGATATATATCAGTTGTATGCTTTTACGGAATTGGGCAAGGGGGATTTCAACCTGGCCTATATACCGGCGACCCATGTGTCCAAAGCGAAGGAACCTTTCGATCCCATCGAAATGCGTGGACTTTTTGATTTGGGATTTAAGGAGGCATTACAGGGATACGATTGGAAGAAAGTTCCTCCGGGAATGATGCAATGAGCCTATTCGAAGAGATAAGGGAGTTGATAAACGACCAGATAAAAATGCCGCTCGAAAGGATCACGCCCGGGTCCCGGCTGATAGGGGATCTGTATATGGATTTCGTGGACTTGGTAAGGCTGGCAATCGACCTGGAAGAGAGGTATAATATCAAAATATCCGATGAAGAGGTCGGGATAGTAGAGACTGTGGGAGAATTGGTCGAGCTCGTTAAGGTGAGGCGCTGTGTCGGCTAGAAAGGCCCGTGGCTATGTTGGGTAAGGGAGTATTTAATATTTTGTTGGCGGTGTCGTTACTCATTTTATGCAATGCGGCTTTTGCCGCGGTATCCCAAGGCGAGAAAATAGTCTACAATGTCAGCCCCGCAGGGAGAGCCGAATACGAGGATATAGGGCTGGTAGATTATCAGGGAAGGGAGTATTGGCTTGTGACCTTTCGCACCGAACTCACCGGGTTCAGCGACCTTGAAAAAATCTATGCCGATCCCAAAACAGGCCTGCCGTTGATAGTTGAGCGGCATATCAGTTGGCCGTTATCGAAAGAGTTCCTCGTCGAGGAGTATGACCCTCAAAAAAATTCCCTCGTTATCAAGAAATTCATGAACGATAAACTTGCCGACGAATACAGATATAAATCCGACAGCCCCTACCATAATGCCGTGTTGCTGCCTTTCTACCTGCGCCAGGTCGATGACCTTGACACAGGGTGGAGCATGGTCGTGCGCCTTCGAGAAGTGTTCACCGTTACGCTGGTCGGTATCGAAGACGTTAGGGTAAATGACAATAAGATAACGGCCTATCACTTCACCAGCAAGCCCGGCAAGTTCGAAATATGGATCAGCAAAGACAAGGACCGCCTGCCTGTCCTGATCAAGGGGACAGTCGGATGCAGCATGTCGATGCAAAGCCACTCTTCCGGGCTGTAAAACGGCCGGACAAAACGGAGATCCCCGCCTAGTCCCCAAAAATCCTTGATTTAACAAATAATCTCCGCTATAATCAATGCAAAAATGAGAAAATTCCTTTCCATTCTGACTTTTTTTTCCTTCCGCATCTCTATCCCTTCCGCGGTTTTTCCCGAAAACGAGACCTAATGACGCGCAAACTACTTATTTTCGCAGCTGCATTTTTTCTATCTTTCGCCGCACAGCCCTTTGTCTTGGCGGACAGTCCTACCTATGATTATAGCGATGGCATAACCCAGGCAATAAGCAATGCCACTACTCCCGCCGGTCATCTTGCCGCCGACGCTTCAATCGTTATAATACCCGATACCGGCGGCACGTTCGGGCTCCAATACGACGCGAGCGGGAACCTTATCACCAGGACGGCGACATATGCCTCGTTTTACAGCGGCAACTATGTCGACCAGGCCGGTTATACGATCCACGGCAATCCTACGACCGATGCCGCATGGCTGACTACCGGCAACGATTTCACGAAATTCTACGATAACAAAGGCGGCGGGGTCACTAACTCCGATCTTATAAAGGTCACCGAGCGAGGGCTCGGCATGGACAATTCCGGGACGCACAACGCCATAGTTGAATTCGCGTTGGACGCGAATAACAATACCATAATGCGTCCGGCAAAGAACCCCGATATAGCCGATTACGCCGGCGTAAAAGACGCTTACGGCGACTTGCTTCCTTTCGTCCGGCCTGCCGGTATTACTGACGATCAAGTCTGGTCCGACTTCCAGGCATACTATACGCAGTTCAGGAACGCGTCATATGGCGCCGACCCGACTAAGCGTTTTCCTTTCGGGCAATTGGGGTATACCTATTTCTGGGGACACGGCGACAAGACAGTACTTGCCGATGTCCAGGGGATGAGCGAATTCATCGCCTTGGGCGGGACCTCAGCGAATATCTACGGCATCTATTCGACCGTCTCGTACATATACACTAAAAACAAGAACGGCAGTTTCAGCTCGGATGCGGACTCGCAATACGGCAACGGTTTCGCGAGTTTCGATGTGACCGGGCCGTGCGATACCCTCTGGGCCGGTTCCCGTTTCCAGAAGAACGTCAGCCGTACCGCCGCCGCGCCTAATGTGATAAACGTTACCGGGGCAGGCGACGTATCCGGCGGGCAGGGGATCCTTGTCTGGTCGTTGAACTATGATGTCACAGTCGGGACAGGCCGTACCGTCACGACAAACGGCGACGCCACTACTTCGAAGAAGTTCGGGCTCGCCGATACCGCGAGCATAGGCATTCTTTTTAGAGGTGATACTTCGCTCGGCACGCCCGTGACAAGCGGCATAAACAAACTTACTAATTCGGGGACGATCTCCGGCCCGGCAACCGGTATCCGGGTCGACAACGGCGATACCGTTATTATCAATAATGCCGGCGGGACGATAACCGGAACTACGGCTGCCATCCAGCTCGACGGCGGGACCACCGCATTGACGAATAACGGTACGATATCAGGCAACCTCATCCTGAAAGCCGATACGACGGCAGCCCTGGATGTGGGCACCGGGAATGTTGCGTTAAGCGACGGAGGTATATATTCCCAGGGCACGGGAACCACCTTGATGCTTACTGCGAACTCTTCCTCAAATTTCGGTAATGTTACGTCTGCAGGTAATGCCGTTGTGGCCACCGGAAGCGCTGTCAATGTCACTGTCGGCGGTTACATGCCTAATAATACGACCCTTAAGGTGGTCGACGGCCCGGGCGGCACAAACGTCAATGTCCCGACTACCATCACGTCCAACAACTCGAAATATTCATTCTCGGGCACAAGCTCAAACGGCGACCTCATCCTGACTATAATCCGTTCCGGCGCAGGCAACGGTTTCGCGGGCACTGCCACTAACGGTAATTCATCCGCCGCAGGCGCGGTCCTTGATAATATTTCAAATCCCTCGGGCGATATGCTTACTGTTTTGGACACGCTTGATGCCTTGGGCTCAACCGCGGCTGGCCAGGCTCTCGCGACCGTGACCCCGGTCGTTGACAGCGGAGTGACTAACGTCAGTAATACCGCCATCAACCAATTCGTCGGGACCACTACCGACAGATTGGGAGGGTTCTTTGCCCGGGCGCATAATGAAGAAACAGGGGAGAGCGGCGTTTCAACCGGAAGCAAAGGATCAAGCGGCTTTGAGGCCTGGGGCAGGGGATTCGGTGAATACGCACACCAAGACCCCAGAGGGCTAAGTAACGGCTATTCCGCCACCATCTGGGGCACGGCCTTAGGAGCCGATATCCCAGCCTTTAACGACAAGGTCCGTATGGGCGCTTCCGGCGGCTACGCGGCATCTAACGTAAACTCCAAGGACAACAGCGGAAGAACCTACATCAACAGCTATCAATCGGCCTTCTACGGCGGCTACATGGATGCAAACAACCCTTTCTACATAAACGGGGCCTTCTCATTCGCCTATAACACATACAAGGGCAAGCGTAACATCGCCGTAGGCGCCATCCAGAGGAGAGCCGACTCAAGCTATCGCGGCCAGCAGTATTCGGTCTTATTCGACGGAGGTTATACCTTCAAAACCAAACAAGTAAACATTACCCCAGTTGCCTCGCTCCAATACCTGCATCTGCACCTCCAGAGCTACACCGAGACAGGAGCAGGCGCCTTAAACCTAAGTGTGGCAAGCCAGGATTACGACATGCTTCAGTCAGGCCTGGGAGCAAAATTCGACCGTTCCTTCGAGTCAAACTACGGCATCTTAACCCCCGAGGTCCACATCCGCTGGCTCTATGACTTCATAGGCGACAAGCAGGCGACGACTTCAACATTCTCCGGAGGAGGCGGCTCATTCGCCACCGATGGATTCGATCCCGCACAACATTCCTTAAATGTAGGGACAAAGCTCGCCCTGGTCACGAAAGGCAACTGGAGTTTCGATGTAAACTACGACTTTGAATACAAGCAGGATTTCACCTCCCATACGGGTTGGGCTGATATAAGGTATAAGTTCTAGGGATCCATTTTTGTTTGTCAAGCGCATGAAATTAACCGCCCTGCCTGTTGTGCTCACATAATTTTATTGAGAAAATATTAATATATAGTATAATGATACCCAATAAGCAGGAGGGTGATGCCATGCATGCGCAAAAAAAGATTTCTTGCCGTCATTTTAGGGCCGTTGGTTTTCTGCTTGTTTTTTATGCCGTCCTGTTTTTTTCTATTACGCCATCCCATGCCGATACCTTTTCCGTTGATAACAGAGCCGATACCCTCGACCCGGGCACGCTTAGGACCGCGATAACAGGTCTGAATGCAAGCGGTGCCGGCACGATCCAGTTTGATGCGGGCGCGGCGGGCACGATCCCATTGGCGGGTGCCCTGCCCACCCTGAATTTCGAGACGATCTTCAACCTCTCCAATAACGATGTCACGGTGACGGGTTTTGGCGGCGACACTGCCGACGGAGTATGGCTAAAATTTGACAACGGGGCGACAGATACCGGCACATTCACTTTCGGTGCCGGCACTGTATGGTCGGTCGGCGGCGGCCTCGCCGTCGGCTACGAAGGCGAGGGCCGAATGGTAATCTCCGGCGGAGGCTCACTTTCGGTAACCGGCGGGGGCGGTCGGCATTCATTTATCGGTGACCTTGCAACCTCCGAGGGCGCTATAACCGTTACCGGCACCGATTCCACCTGGACCAACAACGTCGACATTTTTGTCGGCAACCACGGCACCGGCTCGTTGACCATTTCCGACGGCGGCTTGGTAAGCGATACCTGGGGTAATATCGGCGGTGAAGCTGGCTCAACCGGTACCGTTACCGTTACCGGCATTGACTCATTCGGAAACCATTCCACCTGGACCAACAGCGGCGGCATGTTAGTCGGCAATTCCGGCACCGGCACGCTGACTATTTCCGACGGCGGCACCGTGGACTGCACCGCGCTAACCGTCGGTAATAACGACTCCGGCGAATTACATATCACCAACGGCGGCGCCATGAGCAATACCTACGCAGATATAGGTTACAATGATGACGGTACCGTAACGGTTGATGGTTCTACCTCCACCTGGACCAACAGCAGCGAAGTTAATATCGGCAAAGCCCATACCGGCACATTGACCGTCACCAGCGGCGGAACCGTGACCAGTACTAAAGGATATATCGGCAAGGACGCCACCGGAGACGGCATCGCTACCGTTGACGACCCGAATTCTAAATGGACCTGCAGCGAGGAGCTCATCGTCGCTGATAACGGCACGGGCGAATTACATATCACCAACGGTGGGGAAGTGAGCAACACCTGGGCAAATGTGGGCAACAATGCTGTGGGTCATGTTTACGTTGAGGATGCGAATTCTAAATGGACCAACAGCGGCGACGTTAATGTCGGCCAGGCCGCAATAGGCACATTAGAAATCAGCAACAGCGGCACGGTAAGCAGCAGTAATGGTTATATAGGCAAGGACGCCGCTGGAGACGGCACCGTTACCGTTGAGGATGCGGACTCCAAGTGGACCATAACCGACAACCTGGTCGTCGGCACTAACGGCGAAGCTGAGTTGACAATCCAGAATGGCGGCGAAGTGAGCGACGCTACCTCATGGGTCGGTGCCAATGCGGGTTCCTCCGGCATAGCCACGGTAACAGGGGCTAATTCTAAATGGACCCACAGCGACGATCTATATGTCGGCTCCGGAGCAACCGGCTCGTTGACCATTTCCGACGGCGGTTTGGTAAGCGACGCGACCGGGAATGTCAGCGGTTACGCAGGAGGTAACGGTACCGTCAAGGTAACCGGCGCAGATTCCACCTGGACCAATACCGATACCAACGGACTTTATGTCGGCAGGACCCAAAACGGCGGCGCGGCGACCGGTGACCTGACTATCTCAGACGGAGGTACGGTAAATGTCGCGGGCGGCGCAGGAACAACTACAATTGGCAGCGATGTCGGTTCTACCGGTACACTCAATATAGGAGAAGGCGGGGCTGCCGGTACTTTAAATACCGCGGAAGTAAACGGAGGCGACGGCGGGGCGACCGTCAAATTCAACCATACTGACGCGGCTTATGCCTTTGCTCCTCTTCTCACCGGCAGCTTAAACGTACAGCATACCGGCAGCGGTACCACGACCCTTTCAGGTAATAATACCTACACCGGAGTTACTACCATCAGCGGCGGTACCGTCAGTGTTGCCACCATCAGAAACGGCGGCGAGGCGAGCAATCTCGGTGCCGCTACAAACGCCGCCGCTAACCTCGTATTAGACGGCGGCACCCTGCGGTACACCGGCCTTGACGCCAGTACGGATCGCAATGTCACCATCAATGCCGCCAAGACAACCTTAATCGATATAACCGTCAACACCCTTACGATGACCGGCGGCGACACCGGGCTTGGCGGAAATGGCGCCGTAACCAAGACCGGCGCAGGCACCCTTGTTTTAAAAGGTGCCTTCACAAATACCGGGCTTACAACGATCACCGCGGGCACGCTGCAACTCGGCGATGGCTTCAGCGGCGCAAGCAATATTCTGAATAATGCCACGCTGTCATTTAACCGCACTACTAATCTGGATGCGGCCGCGGTGTTATCCGGAACCGGCATCCTCAGGCAAGACGGTACCGGCACGACCACCTTAAGCGGTATTAACACCTACACCGGCCCGACGGAAGTCAATGCCGGCACCCTCAAGGCAGGTGCCGTGGATCAGGCCTTCGGCATCGGTTCTGCGGTCTCAGTCGCCACAGGCGCGAACCTGGATCTAAACGGTTTCGATGAGACTATAGGCTCTCTTTCAGGCGACGGCACCGTAACTAACGGAGGACTGGCAGACGGGGCCTTGACAGCGGGAGACGCTACTTCAACGACATTCTCCGGTATCATCAAGGACGGCGGAACAAATAAGACCCTATTTATCAAGGAAGGTCTAGGCGTCCTTACCTTAAGCGGCGCCAACACCTATACAGGGCTCACTGAGATAAACACCGGTACCCTGCAGGTCTCTAATGCCAATGCCGTAGGCGGGGGAGCCCTTACAAATAGCGCTACCTTAAGCGTGGGCACGATCAGTCTTTCGGTTCCCGGCATCTACACCCAGAACGCAGGTTCGGCATTGGACCTTACCGCGAATTCATCCTCTGCTTTCGGTAATATTACCTCCGTCGCCGATGCCGTTGTAGATGCCGGAAGTACCGTCAATGTCACCGTCAGCGGTTACATACCCAATAACGCGACCCTTAAGATAATCGACGGCGCAGGCGGTGCAGGTGTCAACGTACCGGCAACTATTACGTCCTCTAATTCCAAATATACATTCATAGGTTCAAGCTCAGCCGGCGACCTGATCTTGACCGTTAACCGCTCAGGTACCGGTTTCTCCAGTTCAGGCACGAATTCCAACACTTCCGCAGTCGGCGCCGCTCTCGATAACGTCACAAATCCGTCCGCCGATATGACCACCGTCCTGGACGCTCTCGATGTTATGACGCCGGCACAGGTCGAGCAATCTCTCGAAACCGTCACCCCGGTCGTCGACAGCGGAGTGACCAACATCAGCAATACCGCGATCAACCAGTTCATGGCGACCACTACCGACAGGCTGGAAGACCTCTTTGCCCGGGCGCATGACGAAGACACCGGCGATACCGGCGTATCCACCGGAAGCGAGGGGCTTAACGGCGTCGAGGCATGGGGCAGGGGCTTCGGCGAATACGTCCGACAGGACGCGCGAGGGCTAAGTAACGGTTATCGCGCAACCATCTGGGGGACGGCCATAGGAGGCGATCTGCCGGCATTTAACAATAGAGCCCGCTTCGGCGCCTCCGGCGGCTACGCGGCCTCCAACGTCAACTCCAAGGACAACAGCGGAAAGACTAATATCAACAGCTACCAGACGACCTTATACGGCGGCTACATAGATGCCGAGAAACCCTACTACTTAAACGGCGCCTTCTCATTCGCCTATAACACATACAAGGGTAAGAGAAATATCACCGTAGGCGCCATCCAGAGGAGAGCCGACTCAAACTATAGAGGCCAGCAGTATGCCGTGTTAGTGGACGGCGGCTATACCTTTAAGACAAAGAATGTCAACATAACACCTGTTGCTTCATTAGAATATGTCCGCCTGCACCTGCAGAGCTATACCGAAACAGGAGCAGATGCCCTCAACTTAAGCGTAACCAGCCAGGACTACGACATGCTCCAATCAGGGCTTGGTATGAAACTCGACCACACTTTCGAAGTTGAATCCGGCTTTGTCATCCCCGAGATCCATGCGAAGTGGCTGTATGACTTCATAGGGGATAAACAGGAAACGACTTCGACCTTCTCCGGAGGTGGCGGTTCGTTCGCCACTAACGGGTTTGATCCCGCCCAGAATTCCCTGAACGTCGGGAGCAAACTGACGCTGGTGACGAGAGGCAACTGGAGCCTCGACGCCAACTACGACTTCGAGTACAAGCAGGATTATACCTCCCATACGGGTTGGGCCGATGTAAGGTATAAGTTTTAAGGTTATCTGCCCTCAAGGAATCCTATGTTCAGTATAAGAAGGCCTTTAGCGGCCCTGTTTTTGGTATCTTGCCTGACAGGTTGCGCTGCTCAGTCCTTTTTCCTGGAAAAAAATAACGGGTTCACTAAAAATCTTATACGCGGGCGCAATTTCACGCTGCTTTCGTACATTACAATAAACAGGAGGGGGGAGCCGCTCGTAATCTACATCGAGGGAGACGGCTTGGCATGGAGATCCCGTTCGCGCCCGTCTTCCGACCCCACCCCGACGGATCGCCTTGTCATGCGGCTGGCTTCATTGGACCCGTCCCCGAATGTTGCATATCTCGCGCGCCCCGGACAATATGTTTCCCTGGGCGCCTCGCAGTGTGACGCGAAATACTGGACGGCGAAACGCTTTTCACCCGAAGTGATAAAAGATATGGATCTCGCGGTCAGCCGTTTGCGCGATATGGCCGGAGCGCGGTCGGTATCGCTTGTCGGGTATTCGGGAGGAGGGGCAGTGGCCGTTCTTGTCGCCGCGCGCCGTGATGACGTCATAAGCTTACGTACTATCGCCGGCAATTTGGATTGGAGTGCTGTCAGTGATTGGAATAAAGTAAGCCCGCTTAACGGGTCCCTGAATCCTATAGATTACGCGGCCAAGATCAGGGCCATTCCACAGCGCCATTTTGTCGCCTCCGGCGACAGGACCATCCCGGCGTCTGTCGCGAAATCGTTTGCCGGTAAGACCGGAGATGATAAACATGAGAGTATTACGGTAGTCAAGGGCACTACACATCATTCAGGGTGGGAAGATAAGTGGCGAAAATTACTTGATATGCCGTTATCCCCGATACCCAAAAATCCTTGATATAGTAAGACATTACCCTTATAATATTTCCACCGCGAAGGAGATAATGACAATATGAAGAAAGCGCTTATTACCGGGATAGACGGGCAGGACGGCTCATATCTGACGGAATTCTTGCTTAAGAAAGGCTATCAGGTCCATGGTATCGTCAGGAGGGTGGCTTTAGAGGATCCCGAACACCAGCTTTGGCGGATAAGGCATATCCTGAAGAAGATCACCCTGCATCCCGGCTCTCTTGAAAGTTTCGCGAGCCTGTTCAAAGTCGTGCATAAGATGAAGCCCGACGAGTGCTATCATCTGGCGGCCCAAAGTTTTGTCAGCTATTCTTTCGAAGATGAGTTCTCGACCATTAATACGAATATCAACGGCACGCATTATATCCTCGCCGCGGTCAAGGAATTGGCCCCGCGCTGTAAGTTCTATTTTGCCGCTTCCAGCGAGATGTTCGGCAAGGCCGAGGAAACCCCGCAAAATGAGAATACACCGTTCCATCCCAGGTCTCCCTACGGAATATCCAAGGTCGCCGGTTTTGACTTAACGCGTAATTACCGCGAAGCGTATGGTTTGTTCGCCTGTAACGGCATACTTTTTAACCACGAGTCTCCCAGGCGAGGGTTTGAATTTGTCACGCGCAAGATAACTAACGCGGTGGCTGAGATCAAGCTCGGATTGGCTGACGAGCTCAAGCTGGGCAATTTAGACGCGAAAAGGGATTGGGGTTTTTCCGGGGATTATATAGAGGCGATGTGGCTTATGCTGCAGCAGGATAAGCCGGACGATTATGTCATCGCTACGGGGGAAACACACTCGATAAAAGAATTCGCCAAACTGGCTTTTGGCCATGCCGGGCTCGATTGGAAAAAGTACGTAAAGGTCGACAAGAAATTCTACAGGCCGGCCGAGGTCAATATTTTAAAGGGCGATTATTCTAAAGCGAAGAAGAAATTAGGTTGGGAGCCGAAAGTAAGGTTCAAGGAATTAGTCAAGATGATGGTAGATTCGGATTTAAACCTTAAGAAAGCCGGATGCGACAGGAGGTAACAGGGGGGCGCTTGCGCAAAAAGTTATCGGTAGTGATACTGGCCAAGAACGAAGAAGAAAAAATAGAGAAATGCCTGGAAAGCGTCGCCTGGGCGGACGAGATCGTGGTAGTGGACGGTTTCAGCACGGATAAGACCGTGGAGATCTGCGAGAGGCATAAAGCAAAGGTCGTCCAGCACCGTTTTGAGGGGGATTTCGGCCAGGAAAGGAATATCGGCATCGATAATTCTTCGGGAGACTGGATACTGCAGCTCGATGCCGATGAGGTCGTCACCGAAGGGCTTCGCGCCGCCATCACCGGTATTTTAGAACGGGAAGGGGAGTTCGCCGCCTATAAGTTCCTGCGCAAAAATTTCTTCATGGGGCACTTCATGCGCTACGGCGGATGGTACCATTATTCCCTTCATTTCTTAAAAAAAGGATTTGCCCGCTACCAGGGCAAAGTCCACCACGAGCTTATCGTTGACGGTAAGATCGGCGTACTCGACGCCGAGATCGAGCACCGCCCCTTCGACAATTTCTCACAATTCATCGAACGGCATAACCGCTATACGAGCCTTGAGGCGGAAGAAATAGTCGATCTGAAGCGGTTCGGGGACGAAAAAAACGTCCGGTACCAAATACGCATAAAGACGGCAAAGCTTTTTTGGAAATTTTACGTCAAGAAAAAAGGTTATAAAGAAGGCATATACGGATTTATCTTTTCCTGCCTCTTCGCGTGGGTCCATTTTATTAAATGGGTAAAAGTGTGGGAACTGCTTTATTGCCATCCCGCGCAGCGCGCGTAACGGATATAACGAAACCGGGTAAATAATTGAAGGGGAAAAAGTGAAGAAGATCGATTGCCTGAAATGCAAAAAGCAACATTCCTGTTGTGATTTCGGGGCATGGGTAGACCTGGAAGAGGCTAAAAAAATATTATCCCTTAAGCTAAAAGGGGATTTTTACCATCTTGAGAAGGATAAGGATTTCCCTTCCGGATACAGGGTCGGGACGAGCTACGAAGATAACCGCTGCTCTTTCCTTACTCCGCAAGGGTTGTGTTCTATCCACAAAGTTAATTATGGCTTGAAGCCGGCCCATTGCAAAGAATTCCCGTATGAAAAAGGGAAATTATCGCCGTTTGCGGACGTATTATGCTCGCGGGTCAAATCAAAAAGAAAAAAGAAAAGGGGAGATAATGGCAAGAGATAATTATTCATTTAAAAAGTACCAGAGGGAAATGGCGAATAAAAAGAAGAAAGAAGAGAAGAGGCAGCACAAGCTGGATAAAAAAGCCGCAGAAGCTAAAGCGGAGCCGGAGAAGGCTCCGAATGAGGACGTCACTGTAGCATAAAGGAACGCCGGCCATATTTATGCCCCAAAGGGGGTATTTTATGTTATAATATCCGAGTGAAATACAAGCACGCCTTATTCCTGAATCCCTATATCGAAAGCAGCAATACGAGCGTCATGAAACTCTTCCCTCCGACCGGCCTCGAGTATGTCGCGAGCAGCGCCGAAGGGCTAGTTGAGAAGCTGACGCTCATCGATCTTAGGTACGAAAAAGAGCTCTCCGATCCGGCTAAACTGCTGGATTTTATAGCAAAAGAGATCGATATCGTCTGCGTAACTATCGGCTGGGACCGTCAGTTCAAGGAGATATGCGAGCTCCTTAATCGTTTCCCCGCCAATATACCGGTGGTTGTCGGAGGGTATAAGGCGACGGAGATGGCGGATGAATTTTTCAAGATCTGCCCGAATGTCACTATTGTCGTCCGCGGCGAAGGGGAAGAGACGATACGGGATATACTCAAGGGCCTGCCCCTGAAAGATATCCTCGGTATCTCTTATGTGGAAAAAGGCGTCGTGGTCCACAATAAGAACAGGCCCCTGCTGGATATAGAGGATATGCCTGCCCCGCGCCGTTCTTTAAGGAATAATAAATACAGCCTTGCCGTGAACGGGATCGAAATGATGAACCTGACGTTTGACTCGATCCTCTCCGCTAGGGGATGTCCCCACAATTGCAAATTCTGCACATTCAACATGAATCCCCTCGGCCAAAGACGGGCTTATACGGCGCGCAGCGTCGACTCGGTGATCAGGGAACTGGAAGGGATAACCGCCAAGATAGTCCTGTTCAGCGATGATAACCTTTTTGCCGACGCGGGCAGGGCGGAAAAGATATGCGATGAGATAATCAAGCGCAAGATAAAGAAACGTTTTATCGCCCAGGCCCGCATCGAGTTATTCAAACATCCCCGCCTTCTAAGCAAGATGGTCAAGGCGGGATTCAAGGCGTTACTGGTCGGGATAGAGTCCCCCCACGATCGCATATTGGCGCAGCTGAACAAGGGTTTTGATTCCGCCACGGTCAGGGAAGCGTTTAAGGTACTGACAAAATACCCGATATTTTATAACGGTTATTTCATCTACGGCAATATAGGCGAGAGCAAAGAAGAGATGCTCTACATACCCGAATTCGCCAAAGAGTTAGGCCTGGATTTTATTACCTGCAATAAACTAAGGATAGAGAAGTATTCCCCAATAAGGGAGTTGGCGGAGAAAACGCCCGGTTACCATATTACCGAAAAGGGAGAGCTTTATTCCGATACATATGACTATCCGGCGCTGAAGAATATAGGCAGGACGATAAAATTCTCTTTCTACACCCCCCAGCGCTATTTTAAGATATTCTGTAAGGGCGCCTTTAAAAACAGGGTTTTGACCTTCGGAGAGGTCATCTCGTTTATTTGCGTAATACCCCGCCTGCTTGCCGGCGTCTTCGCGAGGGAGATAAAAAGGGGCAGGCTGATGGATTCGCTTAAAAGGACGTTTGTAGTTAACAGGGCTTGATCAACACAAGGAGTACTTATCAAAAAAGTAAGGACTTCATCTAAAGGCAGGAAATGTAAATACCTGCATTGTAAGCAGATTTTGAGTATCTATAACCATGAGGGTTATTGCCATGTCCACCTCGGACAGGTGCCTCAAGAACGAAGGGCAAAGGACTAAAAGCCATGATGACGCATAAAATAAACGATAAGGACCTGCCGCAACCGGCCAATAACCATGCCGCTGACGGTTTTTACGGGCTGGGCATCGCGCCTAAGATCCTCGATATCCTCGAACGGATAAAGTTCAAGGTGCCAACGCCGATCCAGCTGAAGGCGATCCCGATAGCGATGCAGGGCAAGGATATAGTCGGCGTGGCCCAGACCGGCACCGGCAAGACACATTCATTCGCCATCCCTATGGTACAGCTTCTTGCGCAGAAGAAGGGGGCGGGCCTGGTGCTGGCCCCTACGAGAGAATTGGCCATACAGATCGACGAGGCCTTCCAGGCGATAGCGCGCCCGTTCGGGATAAAGACGGCATGCCTTATAGGCGGCGCTTCCATGTACGAGCAGATACAATCCCTGCGCAAAGGGCCGCGCGTGATCATCGCTACGCCGGGCAGGCTTATCGACCATGTCGAGCAGCGCAACGTATCGCTCGGCGGGGTCGCGATGCTGGTCCTAGACGAGGCGGACCGGATGCTCGATATGGGATTTGCGCCGCAGGTCGACAAGATCCTGCGTTTTGTCCCGAAGGAAAGGCAGACGATGCTCTTTTCCGCGACTATCCCGAGGGAAGTTATGGTTATAGCCGCCAAGTATATGAAACTCCCTGTGAGCATAGAGATCGCGCCTTCCGGGACAGCGGCCGAGCATGTGACGCAGGAATTATTCATTGTCAGGAAAGACGCAAAATCACAGCTTCTCCGTAAGCTGCTCGCGCAATACCACGGCGCGGTGCTGTTATTCTCCCGCACCAAGCATAACGCGAGGAAGATCGCTCACTCGATAAGGGATATGGGGCACAGCGCGGCCGAGATACACTCGGACCGTTCGTTGGGCCAGCGCCGCGAAGCGCTCGGAGGGTTCAAGTCGGGCAAATACAAGGTGCTCGTCGCTACAGATATAGCCGCTAGGGGCATAGATGTCACCGGCATCGAGCTGGTCATTAATTACGACCTGCCGGACGACGCGCAGAATTACGTGCACCGCATCGGACGCACGGGCCGGGCAGGCCATAAGGGGCACGCGATCTCTTTTGCCACGCCGGACCAAAGCAGCGATGTCAGGAGCATTGAAAAGCTCATCAGGGCTTCGCTTCCTATCGCGAAACATCCGGAGATCCCGCAGGAGCAGTTCGACAAATCTTCAGGCCTGGGGAGATCGTATCATTTCGCGCCGAGACGCCGCGGCCGCCGCAGGTGATCACCGGAAAGAAATCAGCCCTCAAAAATCCTTGAAATAGCAAGCCATTATCTCTATAATACTATAAATTACCCACCCATCGGAGAAGATTAGCGTGCCAAGACGCAAAGACATCAGAAAAGTATTGATCATCGGCTCCGGTCCCATAATCATCGGCCAGGCCTGCGAATTCGACTATTCCGGGACCCAGGCGTGTAAAGCCCTGCGCGAAGAAGGTTATGAGATCGTCCTGGTAAATTCAAACCCCGCCACGATAATGACCGATCCCGGGATGGCCGACCACACTTATATCGAGCCTTTGACCGTCGAAAGTTTGACCAAGATAATCGCCAAGGAGAGGCCGGATGCGCTGCTGCCGAATTTAGGCGGGCAGACCGGCTTGAACCTCTCTTCCGCGTTGAATAAGGCCGGGGTCCTGGATAAGTATAACGTCAAGATAATCGGCGTAAAGGCCGATGCCATCGAGCGCGGGGAAGACCGTGAGGCGTTCAAGGATACGATGAAGAAGCTGGGTATCCCGGTGCCGGCTTCCGAGATCTGCCTTTCAGAGGAAGATGCATTAAGGATCGCGCAGAAATTGGGGTATCCGGTCGTCGTGCGCCCGGCATACACATTGGGCGGCACAGGCGGCGGCATCGCTTATAACGAAGAGGAGCTGCGTACCCTATCCCGCCGCGGCCTGAACGCGAGCCTCATACACCAGGTCTTGATCGAGGAAGCGGTTATCGGGTGGGAAGAGCTGGAGCTGGAAGTCGTGCGCGACGAGATAGACCAAAAGATCACGGTCTGTTTCATCGAGAATATAGACGCGATGGGAGTGCATACCGGCGACAGTTTTTGCGTCGCACCCATGATGACAGTCCCGCAGGAACTCCAGAAGAGGATGCAGGATTTTTCCTACAGGATAGTCGATGCTATCGGGGTGGTGGGCGGCACGAACATACAATTCGCGCATAATCTGAAAGATGACCGGCTGGTGGTCATCGAGATCAACCCGCGCACCTCGCGCTCCTCGGCCCTTGCCTCCAAGGCGACGGGTTTTCCCATCGCGCGCGTATCCACGAAATTAGCCGCGGGCCTTAACCTCGACGAGATACCTTACTGGAGGAAGGGAACGCTGGAAAAATATGAGCCGTGGGGCGAATATGTGGTCATCAAATTTGCCCGCTGGGCTTTTGAGAAATTCCGCCAGGCGAAAGACGTGCTGGGGACGCAGATGAAGGCGGTAGGCGAAGTGATGTCTATCGCCAAGAATTTCAAGGAGGCGTTCCAGAAATCCATACGTTCCCTGGAGATAGGCAGGCATGGATTGGGGTTCGCCAGGGATTTCCATAATTTGTCGTTACTTGAATTAAAATCCCGCCTTGCCTATCCATCCAGTGAGCGCGCCTTCCTGATGTATGAGGCGTTGCGGAAAGGCATAAGCGTGGAAGAGCTTTACGGCCTTACATACATCGGCAGGTGGTTCATCAAGGAAATGAAAGAGATGGTGGAGTTTGAGGAGGAGATGCTGAAATCCGGCTGGGCCGGGCTATCCGACGCTTCCTTAAAGAAAGCCAAGGAGTGGGGGTTCAGCGATAAATACCTGGCGAAGATATTCAAGGTGAAAGAAAAGGAAGTGCGCGCCCGCAGGAAGAAAGTCACCGGCAACGCGCGGTTTGAACCTGTTCCGGTGAGCGGCGTGAAAGAGGCGGCATATTATTATTCCACTTATACGGCGGGAAAAGACCTTGTGCCGGTCTCCGGCAAAAAGAAGGTCCTTATCTTAGGTGGCGGGCCGAACCGTATCGGCCAGGGGATCGAGTTTGATTATACCTGCGTCCATGCCGCGTTCGCCTTGCGCGATGAAGGTATTGAGACGATCATGATAAATTGCAACCCCGAGACCGTTTCCACCGATTATGACACTTCCGACAAGCTTTATTTCGAGCCGCTGACCGTCGAGGATGTATTGGCAATTTGGGAGAAGGAGAAGCCGGAGGGCGCGATCGTGCAGTTCGGAGGTCAGACGCCGCTCAATATTGCCGCCGAGCTCGAGGAGAACGGGGTAAGGATCCTCGGCACGAGCACGAAAAGCATCGCCTTTGCCGAAGACAGGGAATTGTTCAGGCAGAAGATGATCGAGTTGGGGATCCGGCAGACGGACGGCGCGACGGTATTTTCTATGGAAGAGGCGGTAAAGGTTGCCAAGAAGATCGGCTATCCCCTCATGGTCAGGCCCTCTTTTGTGCTGGGCGGCCGCGGGATGGAAGTGATCTACGACGAACAGATGCTGGTCAAATACGCGAAAGACGCGATCCAGGTCAGCCCCGAGCACCCGATGCTCATCGACCGCTTCCTGGAGAACGCCACGGAATGCGAAGTGGACGCGCTTTGCGACGGACAAGAGATTTTTACGGCCGCGGTGATGGAGCATATAGAACACGCCGGGATACATTCGGGGGATTCCGCCTGCTCGATCCCGTCGCGCACTATAAAGCCGGAGCACCTGAAGACCATCGACGAATGGACAAAGAAGATAGCTAAAGAATTAAAAGTGAGGGGGCTGATCAATATACAGTTCGCGATCTGCGAAGATAAGGTATATATATTGGAAGCGAACCCCCGCGCCTCGCGCACCGTACCGGTCGTCTCCAAGACCGTCGGCATACCGCTGGCGCGCATCGCGACACTTTTGATGTTAGGAAAAAAATTAACCGATTTTCCCGAGCTTATTCACAGGAAACTCCCGTATGTCTCCGTAAAAGAGGCGGTATTCCCTTTTAATATGTTCCCTGAAGTCGACCCGGTATTGGGCCCGGAGATGCGAGCGACAGGAGAGGTTATGGGTATCGACCAGGACTTCGGCCTGGCGTTCTTTAAGGCGCAGGAAGCCGCAGGGACAAAATTGCCGACTGAGGGAAACGTACTTATCACGGTAGCAGACACGGATAAGGAGGACCTCTTCCCGATCGCCGCGAAATTATCGCAAATGGGTTTTAAAATACTCGCCACCGAAAATACCGCCCGTTTCCTTAAAGGGAAGGGAGTGGAGGCGGCGCCTATCAAGAAGATGCACGAGGGCAGGCCCAATATCGCCGACGCGATCAGGAACAGGGAGATAAGCCTTGTCATCAATACTCCTATCGGAAGGTTGAGCGCCCACGACGACAGTTACATCCGCATGCTCGCGATCCAGTATAAGATCCCTTATGTGACGACGATCGCCGCGGCCAAGGCGACGGTCGACGGGATCGATTCGGTAAAACATAAACAAAGCCAGCCGAGGTCATTGCAGGAATATCATGAATTATTAATAAAAGGAGGGGCAGATGCCGGAAGTTAAGGAGATAACCGCGAATGAATTGGACGCAAAAAAATTTATCGAGGAAAAAGCGGCTGAGATCTCACGCACGGTGGGCAGCGGGATAGCGATCAACGCGCTTTCCGGAGGGGTTGATTCTTCGGCGGTGACCATGCTCGGCCACAAGGCGCTGGGTGAGAGGTTAAAGACATATTTCATCGATAACGGGATAATGCGCGAGGGGGAGCCCGAGCTGATAGCGTCGGTCTTCAAGAAACTGGGAGTGAAAGTGGAGATAATCGACGCGCAGGAAGCGTTTTTTGGCGCGCTCAAGGGTATTACCGATCCCGAAGAGAAACGCGAGGCGATCACCCAGACCTTTTACAAAAAAGTATTCGGCGACCTGGTGAAAAAAAGCGGCGCTAAATATCTTTTGCAGGGGACGATACTTACCGATATAGACGAGACTGTTGCCGGGATAAAGCGCCAGCATAATGTCTTTGAACAGCTGGGCATCGACCCGCAGGAAGCGTTCGGATACAAGATAATCGAGCCGTTGGTGCAGTTGAGGAAAGACGGGGTCCGTAAGGTAGCCGAGACGGCGGGATTGCCCGCGTCGATCTTTAACCGGATGCCGTTCCCCGGGCCTGCGCTCTCCGCGCGCGTGATCGGGGAAGCTACGAGGGAACGCATAGAGCTTGTGCGTAAAGCGACCGTTATCCTCGAGCAGGAGCTGGCCTCTGTCAAGGCGTTCCAATATATGGCCATACTGCATAACGACCGCGTTACCGGGATGCGCAACAATAAGAGGGAATTCGGGCAGCAGATCGAGATACGCTGCTGGGACAGCGTCGACGCGCGCCAGGCGCGCCCGACGCAGCTGCCTTTCGGCACGCTGGAGAAGCTGGCAAACCGCATACTTGCGGAAGTGCCGGGTGTGGTCAGTGTCACATATAATATAGCTCCCAAGCCGCCTTCAACTATGGAAGCGGTATAAATCATGGCTATCAGGGTAAAACTCAGCATTATTTTATCGGCGGCCTCCCTTCTATTTTTTCCTTCCAACGGTTTTTCCTCGGAAATAAAGATAACGGCTTCCTCATCCGAGGCCGCATTAAGCCCTGAGAACCTCCTCGACGGCAATATGGCCACCCGTTGGAGCAGCAAATTTTCCGACAATGAATGGCTTGAGATAGACCTCGGGGAGGCCAAAGAAATATCCGGCCTGACGCTCTTCTGGGAGACGGCATACGCCTCCTCTTACGAGATACTGTTGTCTTCGGACGGTAAAGAGTGGAGGAGCGCGTATAAGCAGGATAAAGCCGCCGGCGGGAGCGAGGAGATCTCTTTCGAGAAGACCGCGGCAAGGTATATAAAGCTGGTTTTTAAAAAGAGGGCCACAAAATGGGGATATTCGCTCTTCGAGATTTCCATAATCGGGCCCGGCGTTGATAATTCCGGCAAAATAAACGAGGGAGAGATCATACCTCTCGAAGGTAAATGGGATTTTAAGACAGATCCCCGCAACATCGGGGTCAAGGATAAATGGTTTACGGCCGCCGGCGCTCCGGGAGGCTGGGAGCAGATCGAGACAGGGCGGTTTTGGGAAGACCAGGGTTTTCCGGGCTACGACGGTTACGCCTGGTATAAGAAAGATATTTTAATTCCCGGGAACTGGAATGACGGCAAGGCCGTCCTGATGGCCGGCGGAGTAGATGACGCTTACGAGTTGTACGTTAACGGCCAATTCGTCGCCTCATACGGCCCCAGGGTCACGAACTCGACGATCCCGGGAAGCGTAAACCAAACCCTGACCGTCTCGACCGTCGGGAAATACCTGGTACCGGGCAAACAGAATAATTTTACTTTCCGTGTCTTCGATGATTGGGGCGGCGGCGGCATATCCAAACCCCCTATGGTCCTCGTGCATGACGTAGGCACGGTCCCGCAGATCAAGAAACGCCTGGATGCGCAAAGTTATTACCAGATGAAAGCGAGACCCTCGGAAAGGAAGTATTATCCCGAATGGATAGGAGGCCGCCAGGCCTACTGGACCGTGATCGGCGTAGAAGGGGATAAAGCGGAGAGCTGTTTCTGCGAAGACGGGCAACTTCAGTTGTATAATTGGGGCCCCTCCCTGATGCCGTTCATTTACCTCGACAACAAACTTCTTACCCGTGATGACTTCCGGATATCCCAATCCCTCGAAAAAGGTTATCTTCCCATGCCGGAGGTGATTTGGGAAAACAATGATCTGGTTTTTTCCCAGAGATCATTCGGCTACGGCAAGCCGGATGAATCTCTTACCTGTGTCCGTTATTCGCTGAAAAATAAAAGCGAGAAAGTATTAAAGGGGAAACTGTTCCTTACAATAAGGCCTTTCCAGGTCTATCCGTCCTGGCAATGGAGCGGCGGTATGGCGATGATTAGGAGCCTGGAATACGATACGAAAGGCAGGCATACGGTGAGGATCGACGGGAAAGACCGGTTGATCTCTCTTCGGGCCCCGGACAGGTTCGGCGGTTCTACGTATATGGAAGACGGCCTCGTCGACGCGCTGAAGACCGGGACGATAGCCGCCAGGCCGTCAATTAAAGATCCTTTTGACTACGCATCAGGCGTCCTTGAGTATGATTTCAGGATCAAGCCAAAGGACGAAAAAGAATATTTTTTCATCATACCCCTTCATGGCGCTGAAGCGGCATTAAAAGTATTGAACAGCAAAGGCCCGGAAAAGGATTTTGAGGTGATGCAGGTGAAAACGAGAGAGTTTTGGGAAGAAAAACTGGACCGCGTCCAGATAAATATCCCGGATAAAGAGATGTCAGATGCCGTCAAGAGCAGCCTGGCATATATTTTAATTAATAAAGACGGGCCGATGCTGCAGGCCGGTTCCGGCGCCTATAAGAAGTCGTGGATACGCGATACCTGTTCCGCCTCGGCCGCAATGATGAGGATGGGGCACACGGAGGAAGTAAAAGAATATATCGATTGGTTTACCGGCCGTATAAAGGCGGACGGCAAGGTCCCGCCTATAATGGTCTCCGAGACTGCCGCCGAACCCGCGTGGGAGAGTGAATTCGAGGAATACGACAGCCAGGGGCAGTATGTCTATTCGGTCCTTGAATATTATCTCTTCACCGGCGATAAGACGTGGCTGCAGGGCAAATTACCTGCCGTCAAGCGCGTCCTTGATTTTACCGAGGCGCTGAGGAAGAAAGAGATGACCGACGAATACAAGAACGGCCCGCCCGGCAAAAGAAAGTTTTACGGCCTCTTCCCGCGGTCGGTCAGCCACGAGGGTTATTTCCCTGCGCCGGGCGTGCACAGTTATTGGGATGATTTCTGGGGGATAAAAGGATGGAAAGACGCCGCATCCATCGCGGATATTTTAGGCGATAAGGAACTGGCTGGCCGCGCGGAAAAGGAGACAGCCGATTTCAGAAAATGTGTCAACGATTCTATTGTTGCCGTGCAGCAGTCGGCAAAGATAAACTTTATACCAGGTTGCGCCGAAAGGGCTGACCTTGACGCGCCGTCAACCGCTATCGCGGTCTGGCCGATCGAGGAATCGAAGTACCTGCCGCAGCCTTCCCTTGACGATACTTTCGGGATATTCTGGACGAAGCAATTCCTGCCGAGCCTGGCGAGCGGGCCAAAATGGTCATATTCGCCGTATGCCTTCAGGATAGCCCAGGTATTCGTCCTGTCGGACCAGAGGGATAAGGCCGTAAAGATGCTCGAGGAATTCATGAGGATGCGCAGGCCGCTTGCCTGGAACCAGTGGGCGGAAGGGATATTAGCCGATGACCGGAGGCCGTGGTTTGTCGGCGACCTGCCCCACACCTGGGTCGCCTCCATATTCATAAATGCGTTCAGGAGCTTATTTGTGTATGAAGATGACGGTTTGCTGGTCCTCGGGGCGGGCCTACCGGAAAAATGGCTATCGGACAAAGAAGGCGTCTCGATAGGGAATTTCCCGACATTTTACGGTAATATCAGTTATTCCGTAAAGGAAGAGGACGGCGCCCTGAAGATCAAGGCCTGGGGTACTGCGCACCCTCCGAAAGGTTTTGTTTTCAGGGGGTCTTCCGGCGGAGAAGTGACTTTCCAGAGCCTGCCGTTCAGTTATCCGCCTTGACACGGGGGTGATAAAGATTTAACATATTGGCTTAAGATGACCGACGATAAGAAGACGGTACTTATAGTAGAGGATGAACCCCTGAATATGAGACTTACCGTTGATCTCCTCGAGATCAACGGTTTTAATACGTTAAGCTGTTGTGACGGCATAGCCGCACTCGAGACCTTAAAGAATGCCATCCCGGATATCATCCTCCTCGATATCAATATGCCTAAGATGAACGGGTTCGAGGTCCATAAAAAGATAAGGGAGGACCGCCGCCTCGACCGCGTAAGGGTCCTAGCGCTCTCCGCGTCGGTGATGAAAGAGGACGAGGAGAGGATAAGGGCCGCGGGGTTCGACGATTTCGTCCCGAAGCCGATCGACACGAAAGGGCTGGTAAAAAAGATAAAGGACTACCTATCCTCATGAGCCGGGACGAACTTGAGATCCAGTACCGCGAACTCGTGGAGAACGCCAACAGCATCATCCTGCGCATGGATATGAGGGGCGATGTCACTTACTTCAACAGGTTCGCCCAGAATTTTTTTGGGTACAGGCAGGAGGAGATACTGGGGAAGAATGTCGTCGGTACGATAGTGGCCCCGACAGATTCCTCGGGCCGCGACCTTAAGGCGATGATAGACGACATGGCGCTCCACCCGTCGAGCTACGTGAGCAACGAGAACGAGAACGTGATGCGTAACGGCACGCGCGTGTGGATCGCCTGGACCAATAAGTCGATCCTCGACGAGGACGGCCTCGTCAGGGAGATACTCTGCATCGGCAACGATATAACAAGGCTTAAAGAGGCCGAGCAAGAGATAGTCAGGGCGAAGGAGGCGGCCGAGAGCGCTAATAAGGCGAAGAGCTCGTTTTTGGCGAATATGTCGCATGAATTAAGGACGCCGCTTAACGCGATAATAGGTTTTTCAGAATTAATGAAAGACGGGAGCGTCGGCCCGTTGACCGATAAACAGAAAGAATACCTCGATTACGTCTGGGAGAGCGGAAAGCACCTGCTCTCGCTGATAAACGATATACTCGACCTCTCAAAAGTCGAAGCCGGGAAGATGGAACTGGAACTGGGAGAGTTCGACCTGAAGGAACTTTTAAAGAAGAGTTTTATCTTTATATCGGAAAAAGCGACAAAGCACGGCATAACCCTCTCCGCGGACGTCAGTGAAGGGGTGGGGGTAATAAAAGCGGACGAGAGGAAAATCAAACAGGTCATCTTCAACCTTCTCTCAAACGCGATGAAATTCACCCCGGACGGCGGTAAGATCGGCATTGACGCCAAAAAAACCGACAAAAGAGAGATCCTGGTCTGCGTCTGGGATACCGGCATAGGCATAGAAGCCAGGGACAACCATAAGATATTTTCGGAATTCGAGCAGGTCGACAGCGAATATTCGCGTAAATACGCGGGTACCGGCCTCGGCATGCCGTTAAGCAAGAAATTCGTGGAGCTGCACGGAGGCAAGATGTGGTTTGAGAGCGAAGGCAAGGGCAAAGGCACGCGTTTTTATTTCACCCTGCCGCTTAACACCGGTTAAGAAGAGGAGGTACAAGATGGCGAAGATCCTTATGATAGACGATGATGCGATGGTGCTTAAACTTTATTCGGAGATATTATCGAAGGAGGGTTTCGAGGTCCTGACCTCCAGCGACGCGAAGGAAGGTTTCGACATGGCCGTATCACAGTCCCCGTCCCTCGTCCTCCTCGATATCATGATGCCGACGGTCGACGGGACGCGCGTGCACGAGGCCCTCTCGCAAAATGACAAAACAAAGGATATTCCTGTGGTATTCCTGACGGCGCTCGTTAGGGAAGAGGAGGTCGCGGCAAGCGGCTGGAAGATAGGCGGGCTGGATTACATATCCAAATCCACGCCTAAAGACAAATTCATCGCGCGGGTCAAGGATATCTTAGCCGGGAAAAAGTAGGGCTATACGACATGACGGCGGGATCCGGATTTAATGTTAAGATCGCTAGGAAGATCGAAGAGATCCCCGTCGGGGACTGGAATAAACTTATGCCGGCGGCGGGGGAGAACTATTTTTTCCTAAAAACCCTCGACGAATCGAAGATGCCGCAATTCTCGTTCTTTTACATCCTGGTTTATGACAAGGATATCCCGGTCGGGGCGACCAGCTGCTTCGTAATGAATTTCGGTCTGGATTTCGGCGTTACCGGAAAGCTCAAGGGGTTCGCCAGGTGCATCAAGAATATCTTCCCTTTTATTTTTAATCCGAGGATCCTGATCTGCGGCCTGCCTAACGGGCAGGGCAGGATAGGGATCGCCGCCGCGGAACCCGGGGTGGTGGTCAAGGCCATATGCGAAGGCATGGAACAGATAGCGAAGGAAGCAAAGGCGAAGGTCGTCGTATTTAAGGATTTCAGCTTCAGGTACAGGGATATCCTCGATAAATGCCTTGAAGACGGTTTTTTCAGGACCGCGTCCCTGCCTTTTACGGAGATGGATATTCGTTTCCGGGATTTTAACGGCTACCTCGGGACGCTAAGTTACGCGTCCAGGAGCGGGTTGAGGAGGAAGTTCAAGAAGATCGACGAGGAGGTCAAGTTCGACCTGGAAGTGAAGGGCAGGCTGGAAGAGGACGAATTGAAAGAGGCGTACGCCCTATACCTCCAGACGTTCGGCAGGAAAGAGGTGGGGCTCGAGAAAGTGCCGGTGGATTTTTTCAGGAACATATCGGGGAATATGCCCGAAGAGACGAAGTTTTTCTTATGGCGGACGGATAAGAAAATGGTCGCGTTCAGCTACTGCCTGGCATCCGGGGGCCGTTTCATCGATTATTTTCTCGGATTCGATTATTCGATCGCTTTCCGCTTCCATCTTTATTTTATAAGGTTCCGCGACCAGTTGGATTGGTGTATTAATAATAATATAAGGCTGTATGAATTCGGGACAACCGGGTATGAATCGAAGAGGAGGCTGGGTTTCAGGCTTGTCCCGTCGTATAATTACGTAAAGCACCGCAACAAGTTCCTGAACCCGGTCGTCAGGGTCTTCAGCCGGAACCTGGTGGAAAAATTATATAAGTTTTTTTCTAAGCGGAAAAAATAATGGTATCTATCAAGAAAAGCCCCGACGCGAGCGAACGGCTTTCGGTATTATCGAACGATTCCCGGTACGACCTCGCCTGCGCCTGCGGCACAAACGATGACGAGCACCGCCGCCGCTCTAAAGAAGGCAAATGGATATATCCGGTAGTGCTCCCTAACGGCGGCACGACATACCTTTTCAAGACCCTGCTTTCGAACGAGTGCGTCAATAACTGCAAATATTGCCCCCTAAGGGCCGGTTCCGATACGGAGCGCTGCTCTCTTAGCCCCGGCGAACTGGCCGCGTCTTTCATGTCTTATTATAATGCCAGGAGGGTCAGCGGGCTGTTCCTGAGCAGCGCGGTAACAGGCAGTCCGGACGCTACCATGGAACAGATCAACCGCTCCGCGCTTAACCTGCGCAGGATGCGGTTCAGGGGTTATATCCATTTAAAGATAATACCGGGCGCCTCCGAAGCGGCTATCAGGGAGAGCCTTTCGCTGGCTACGGCCGTATCTTTGAATATAGAGACGGCCGGCGAAAGCAACTTCAGGCATCTCAGCACGACCAAGGATTATATCCGCGACATCATCCGGCCGATAGAATTGATAAGCCGCCTCACCGCGAAAGGTTCTCCTTATGCGGGGATCAAGCAGACCACCCAATTTGTCGTCGGAGCTTCCGGGGAGACTGACAAGGAGATCATCGGCTATTCCTGGAAATTATACAGGGAGTTGGGCCTCAGCCGCGTCTATTTCAGCGCTTACCAGCGCGGCGCGGGTTCACCGGAACTCCCCGGCGAACGTTCGGACCTCACCAATAGCGACCTCCTGGCGCGGGAGCACCGCCTTTACCAGACGGATTGGCTCATCCGCAAGTACGGCTTCAGGGCGGACGAGATCCCCCTCGACCGGGACGGCAACCTCTCCCTAGGGACGGACCCGAAAGAGATGTGGGCGAAGTCGCATCCCGAATTTTTTCCAGTATATGTAAATAAAGATGACAAGGAGCGGCTGTTGCGCGTTCCCGGACTGGGACACGTGATGGTCGAAAAAATACTTTCATTGCGGAAAAACGGGTCGAGTATCCGTTCTATCGAAAACCTGGGAAGGCGCAGCAAACTCCTCGTCAAGGCCGGCCAATACCTCACCTTTTGACACCGGGCCATCAAAGTCCTTGTCATAACAAGGCATTATCCTCTATAATATCAAACATGAAGATGAAGACGATATTGATAGCCGCCGTTTTTATCTTCCTGGGCGCATGTCTATTTATCGCGTACGGGAATTATGCCGGTTCCCCGGAGAGGGTATTCTCAAGGGCCAGGGAGAAGGCATGGCTGGGGCTTAAGAATGACCTGCAGAATAAAGTCGCGCATTTTAAAGGCACGGTCGGCCTTGTGATAAAGGACCTGGATACAGGCCGTGAGATCGACCTCAACAAAAATACCCCCATACCCTCCGCGAGCCTGGTCAAGATCCCCATCATGCTCTCCTGTTTTTACGCCGCGCAGGACGGGAAGATACATTTAAACGACTCTGTGAGGCTCAGATACGCCGACAGGGTAGGCGGATCGAAAGTATTGGGCAACAAGCCGGTCGGCTCGGTCTTTACCGTAGAGGAATTGTTCCATCCCATGATAACTCAGAGCGATAACTCCGCCGCGAACGTCATTATCGATTTCATGGGGTTCGACACCTTGAACTCGTATTTCAGGAAAATGGGCTTAAGGGACACCAATTTGGCGCGAAAGATGATGGATTTCAAGGAGAGGAGGGCGGGCGAGGAGAACTATACGACCGCGGCGGATATGGCCGGCCTCCTGGAGGAATTGTATCGTAAGGAATTTTTAAGCGATGAGATATCCGGCAAATGCCTCGAGTTACTGGGACAGCAGAAGATAAACGACAGGATCCCCAAAAAGCTTCCCAGGGACGGTACGTCGATCGCACATAAGACGGGCCTGGAAAGGCATATCTGCCACGATGTGGGGATCGTATTCACCGATAACGGCGATTTCCTGATATGCGTCCTGGTCAAACACGAGAACAGGTTCGCGATGCCCGCGAAGAAACTTATTTCGGATATCGCGTTATTGACGTATAATTATTACCATAAGTTTTAAAAAAAGTAGAGATGCCTACCCGGACTGGCGATAAGAAATATATTAAAAGCGGAAGCCTGATAAAACTATTTTAAGATCAAACATAAGGAGGTAGTCTAGATGTCACTGTTTCAGGGGGTCGTAAGCGGCGGTTTTGCCATATTCATCCTTGTCGGATGCTCTATCCTGTCGCTTGCGATAATAATAGAAAGGTGTTCTTACTACCGGAGCAGGTCCAAGGTAAAGAGAAGGGACTTTATGGATGAGATAAGCGCGGAATTGAAGAGGGACCGACTCATGAACGCTCTGGATATCTGCGAAAACACCAAGACCCCTTTCTCCGGCGTCGTCCATGCCGGACTGAAGCTCTTCGGACACAATGAGTCCGTGATATCAAACGCGATGGAGAGGGAAGTGACGATAGAGACCACCAAATTGGAGCAATATACCAGCGTGGTCGGCACGATCGCAAGCACCGCCGTTTATATCGGCCTCTTTGGGACCGTCCTGGGTATAATAAGGGCTTTCCACGATATCGCCCAAAGCGCCGGTTCCGGCGGGATAAACGTCGTCATTAACGGCATAGCCGAGGCGCTGATATGCACGGCGGCCGGCCTCTGCGTCGCCGTCCCGGCAGTCATCGCGTATAATTATTTCATCAAGAGGATAGATAAGTTCGTCGTAGATATGGAATTGTGCGTTTCCGAAACCATGGACCTGATCGCCACCAAACACAGATGAAAAGAGAATCCAGAAGGCAAAGGCTGGTCGCGGAGATAAATATAACGCCCTTCACCGACGTTATCCTCGTCCTGCTGGTCATATTCATGATAGCGACCCCGCTGATATCCCAGACAGGCCTCGATATTAAACTTCCCGGGGCCAAGAGCGGACAGCCCCTCGAGGCGCCGAAGAAGACGCAGGTATATGTCAGCATAATGAAAGACGGCTCGACCTATGTCGACCAGGACCGGGTGACGAAAAAGGAATTGAGGGCGAAGATAGACGCCATGCACAGGAAGACCCCGGATATAAGCGTCGTCGTCCATTCGGACAGGCTGACGCCGTTCAAGGATGTGGTCAGCGTCCTCGACGTCTTGAACGAACTGGGCGTGAACAAACTGAGCATAGGGGCGATAAGCGAAAGAGAGGCCGATAGATAAATAGGATTCCCTTATAATTATTTTATGAGGCCCATGAGGTTATTTACGAGTTTAGTCCTGCTGTTATGCCTTGGTTGCTTTTCACCGTATTCCTATGCAATGCCCAAATTTTTTTTAAGATCCGACCGGTCCTCCCCTCCGACGCTCCTTTATCCAACGACAAACGACATCAACCTTGAGGGAAAAGATCTCCTTGTCTTCCGGTGGGAGACGACCGATATTGCCGAGACCGACCATTACGAGTTAAGGTTGTATAACGGTTATGACACCACTGTCACAGGGCTTATAATGAAACACAATATCTCCACCACTCCCGCAAAAATCCCGGCCGCTACATTCAGTGAAGGCCGGGTCTATACATGGAGCTTAAGGCAGGTATTCAGGGACGGCAAAAAGAGCGATTATAGTTACGGCTCATTCAGGGTCATAAAAAAATAATACCGGAAAGGAGCAAAATGAAAAAATTACTGCACATAATAGCCACGCCTAGAGGGGAAGAATCCAGGACATTGGCGGTATCCGGCGCCTTCCTTGAGGCCTTCAAGACAGGCCATCCCGACTGGACGGTGGAGGAACTGGACCTTTCGAAGGAGGACCTTCCCTCGCTTACATTAAAGAGGGTAGACGGTAAATATGTCCTCTTGTCGGGCAAGGACCTCACCGGAGACCTGAAGGAGGCCTGGGAAGAGATAGTCAGGCATATCGAGCGGTTTATGTCGGCGGACCGCTACCTGATAAGCACGCCGATGTGGAATTTCAGCGTCCCGTACACGCTCAAGCATTATATCGATGTCATAGTCCAGCCGAAGTACCTCTTCCGTTATACGGCTACCGGCCCTGAGGGGCTGGTGAAGAACAAAAAGATGGTCGTTGTCGCCAGCAGAGGAGGCGATTACAGCTCCAAGGAGATGCGCGCCGCCGATTTCCAGGAGCCCTATCTCCGTAGAATATTCGGGTTATGCGGAATCACGGATATCACGTTTGTCGTCGCCCAGCCCATGGATATGGGGCCCGAGCTGCAGAAACAGAAGATAAGCGAAGCGCAGCAGGCCGCCCGCAAACAGGCAGCGGATTAATGCCCCGTGACGGCGATCATAATAACAGAATAGCGTATTTCGGAAATTCTGCTATAATATGACACATGAAGAAATTAGTCCTTGTGACCGGTTCTGCCGGTCTCGTAGGTTCGGAGTGTGTCAGATTTTTTTCTCACAAGGGTTTCGGCGTCATCGGCGTCGACAACAACATGAGAAAGAAATTCTTCGGCGACGCGGGTTCGGTGGAATGGAACAAAGACCTTCTCCTCAAGACCGCCCCGGATTACGTCCATCATGACTTCGATATACGGGATAAGTCCGCTGTCGAAGGCCTTTTCGCGAAATATGATTTTGACCTTATAATCCACGCCGCGGCCCAGCCCTCGCATGACTGGGCGGCCAGGGAACCTTCCACAGATTTCGACATTAACGCCGGGGGGACGCAGGCCCTCCTGGAAAATTTCAGGCTGCGCGCCCCAAAGGCGGTCTTCATCTTCCTTTCGACGAACAAGGTCTACGGGGACAATCCCAACAGGCTTCCCCTGGTGGAGCTCGGGAAGAGGTTCGAGCTGCCCGAGGACCACAAATTTTTCGGCGGTATAGACGAATCCTTCAGCATAGATAACTGCCTTCACAGCCTCTTCGGCGCCTCAAAGGCCGCCGCCGATATACTCGTCCAGGAATACGGCAGGTATTTCGGCCTCAAGACCGCGGCATTCAGGTGCGGCTGCATAACCGGGCCGTATCATTCCGGGGCCGAGCTTCACGGTTTCTTGTCCTACCTGGTGAAATGCTGCGTCTCCGGGAAGAAGTACACCATCTTCGGCTATAAGGGAAAACAGGTGCGCGATAACGTACATTCCCGCGACCTCGTCGAGGCCTTCCATCAATTCTATCTAAAACCCCGCCCCGGAGAGGTCTATAATATGGGCGGGGGCAGGGGCGCCAGCGTTTCTGTCCTTGAGGCGATAGAGCTTTGCGAGGAGGTCTCCGGCAGAAAGATGTCTTACGATTACGTCGACCGGAACAGGATAGGGGACCACATATGGTGGATATCCGGACTCTCAAAATTCAAGTCCCATTATCCCGGATGGAAGATCTCCTGCGATGCCCGCGGCCTGATCGGGGACATATTTAAACAACAGAAAGAATTATCCGGAAATAAATGAAAAGATACAGGGTCTTTAATATTTTTTTCTGGTCGGCCGTCTCTATAGCAGTCATAGTAACAGGCATCTCGCTTTCCATGAGGGGCGGCAGGGACCTGAAGGTGGGGTTGTATGGGGTCAACCAGGTATTGCACGGCAAGTCGCCGTATGATAATATTTCCGACGTAAACCGTCCGCTCTTCCGTTACGCGCCGGGGATGACGATACTCCAATATCCCTTTATGCTGGGAAGCGAAATGGCCGAATTCTCGGCCGCGGAACCCTTGACTTTCAAAGGCATGCTGCCCTCCATATTCGCATGGTACCTGGCCGAGCTCGCCGCGGTAGCGCTCAGCGGGTTGATATTGCTCCGGCTCATCCAGTCGCGGACTAAAGAGGAGGGCTTGCTGAACCTGAAGATAAGCCTCCTCTTGGCTTTGCCTTTCCTGTTATATGAATTGTCCAACAGCCAGAACAAGCTCGTCGCCCTATTTTTCCTTCTGACGGCGCTTTTATTGTTCAAGGAAAAAAGGATGTTCTTTTCGGCCGTCTACTTCTGCCTCGCCCTGACCGTATACAGCCCTTTGCTGGTCTTTATCCTTTATTTTGTCTTAAAAAGCAGGGGAAGGTTCATCCTTGGCTTCATCGCGGGCTTTTTTGTCATTTTTTTCCTGGTCCCTTCCGCGGTATTCGGCATAGGATTCAATAACTACCTGCTGGGAGAATGGTTCGACCGCGCCATCAAGCCGTTCTCTGCCGCGGCCTCTTACGTAAACTACCTCGACCTGAGGGTAAGTAACCAATCGCTTCCCGGGGCCGTCGGAAGGCTATTGGCGCCGGGCGGGACCAATAATTTCCGTTATCTCGTTTCTCCGGAAATGATCCACCTGCTCATCAGGGGCCTTTCGGCGGTGATCGTCCTGTTGTCATGCGTCGCGGCCTGGAAAAACCGGGAAGAGGCCTCGCAGGGACTGCTCTATCCGGTCTTTTTGATGCTCGCACTTTTACTCCCCCAGTATTGCATTTATTACACCTGGGGTTGGACGTTTGTCATTTATTTCGCCGTCCTTAACTATGCCGGGCGCGCGGAAACCCCGCCTGCCGGGAAAAAATTCCTGCTTGCGGCCGCTTCGGCCTTATTTATTTCCACCTGCCTGGTGTTCGTGCCTGTTTTCAAAAGTATTTCCCTTATTTCGTGGGCCACCCTGGCCTTGTGGGCGGCGACGATACGTGTCCTTATCGGGCAGGCCCCGCGGCTTAAGAAGGCCGGTCCGCGATGAAGGGCAACCTCTCAGCTGTCTTGATCGCCCATAATGAAGAAGAGAATATCGGCGGTATGCTTGAAGGCCTGCTGGGTAATTACCGCGATGAACTGCTCGAGATCATCGTGGTCAGCGATTCCAGCACGGACGGGACATCGGATGTCGTCCGCGACTGGATGGGCCGCGACAGCAAAGTCAGGCTGATAGAAAAAGGCCGGCCGAGCGGGGCCGGGCTCGCGTTAAAGACCGGTTTCAGGAACGTCAGCCCCAAGGCCGATTATGTCCTTACGATGGATTCGGATTTTATAGAGAATATCGGGGAGGTGCGGTCGCTTATCGCGGCGGCGGAGCGGGAAGGGTTCGACGGGGCGATAGGCTCGCGGTATATGGAAGGCGGGAAGCTGGTCAATTATCCGCCCATGAAGAAGATAATGAACCGCTCGTTCCATTTTATCGTCAGGGCGCTCTTCAATATAAGGCAGAAAGACCTCACCAATAATTTTAAACTTTATAAGGCGGAGATAATACGCGGCCTGCCGTGGAGGAGCGATGATTTCGCCATAAACGCGGAGACGGGCATATTCCCCATCGTTGCGGGATATAATATCGCGGAAGTCCCGGTATCATGGATACAGAGGGGGGCCGGGATGGGAAAGTCAAAGTTCCGCCTTTTCGCGGTGGGCTGGAGCTACATCAAAGTCATCGGTTATGCCCGGGGGCTTTCAATAAGGAAAAAGACTTCCTGAGCGATTCGACAAATATTATTATCACAAGCGCCAGCATTATGATCGAAAACCCCGCGTTAAGGTTCCCCTGGAAGGTATGTTTCGGAAGGTAATTTATTATGATATTTTCTATCCCCGCCCAAAAAGTCGTTGCGAACATGAACAGCGACGGCAGGAAAGTTATCAGGCAGTAGTATTTTTTTCTTGAATGTCTCAGGATGAATACGGTGCCGATGCAGAGCGCCAGCGTCGCCAAAAGCTGGTTCGCCACTCCGAACATCGGCCAGATGGTCGATATATCCCCGTTATAAACCAGGTACCCCCACAGGGAACTTATGACGGCCCCGCTTAAAATCATGCTTAAGAGGCGGTTTCCCTTGCCCGCCCTCGGGTTCACGAACTTTGTCATCTCCTGCACTATGTAGCGGGCGACGCGCGTCCCCGTGTCGACCGTCGTCAGGATAAATAATGCCTCGAACATTATGGCGAAGTGGTACCAGTAGCCCATCAGATGCTTCATGCCTTTTATCGAGGAGAGGATAAGAGACATCCCGGCGGCGAGGGATACGGCCCCGCCCGGCCTGCCGGCCAGGGTCTCGCCGGTCATTTGCTCTATCCCTTTTAAGTCCGTGATATTCAATCCCAGTTTGGCGAATACGTCCGGCGGGACGTTTATGGCGAAATAATCCCCGGGCAGCATGACCGTCGCGGCGATCAACGCCATTATCGATACGACCGCCTCGACCAGCATCGCTCCAAAACTTATAAAACGTATATCCGACTCATTATTTATCATTTTCGGGGTGGTGCCAGAGGCGATGAGGCTGTGGAACCCGCTTATCGCGCCGCAGGCGATCGTGATGCAGACGAACGGCCAGACCTTTCCGGGTATTATCGGCCCGCCGCCGTGAATATACGGGGTGAGGGCCGGCATCCGGATCACCGGGTTCACCAGGAATATCCCGGCGACGAGGAGCCCTATCGTGCCGATCTTCATATACGAGCTCAGGTAATCCCGCGGGCAGAGGAGGAGCCAGACCGGAAGGGTGGACGCGATGAATCCGTAGATCGGGAGTATGACCGAAAGCGCTGGTCTTGAGAGCAGGAAATAATTCCCGAACGCGGTCTTAGAGAGCGGCTCGCCAAAGACGACGCCCAATATGACTATCGTCACGCCGATGAGCGAGGCCTCGACTATCCTGCCCGGCCTTATCTTATACATATAGAGCGCCACAAGGAGCGCGGCCGGGATGGTCATCGCTATCGTAAAGGTGGCCCACGAGCTTTCGCTCAGCGCGTTTACCACCACGAGCGCTAGGCCCGCAAGCGCTGTAACTATTATGAACAGGATGGATATGCCGGTCGCGATGCCGGCGGTCGAACCTATATGTTTTTTCGCGAGGCGGGTCAGGGATTGGCCTTTCATCCTGACCGAAGCGAAGAGTATGACCATGTCATGCACCGCGCCTCCGAGGACCGCGCCGATAAGTATCCACAGGAACCCGGGAAGGAACCCGAACTGCGCGGCCAGGACCGGCCCGACGAGCGGCCCGGCGCCGGATATCGCCGCGAAGTGATGGCCGAAAAGGACAAACTTATTTGTCGGATGGTAATCTTTGCCGTCGCGGAGGGTGTGGGCGGGAGTGGGCCTGGACGGGTCGAACACCAGGACCTTCGTGATTATGAATTTCGCGTAAAACCTGTAAGCGAGCGCGAATATTAAAAGACTGGTTATGATAAGGGTTAGTGCGTGCATTAGTTATCGGCATTATTATACCCCGATCCCTTTCCAAAGTAAAATTATTATGATAGAGTTTTCTTGATATAACCGCTTTATATGCGTATAATATTTTACTAAACCGGCGGAGGCGGCAAGACCCTATGGTAAATAACCAATTCTTCTTCGGGAGTTTTCGTTCGAAGATCACGGTGGCGCTCGTCCTTTCACTGTTTTTGGTGGCCGCGATCAGCAGCCTGCTCTTATACCAATTCAGCTATAGAGCGCAATTCGAACAGTTCAGGGAACACCTCAAGATGGTCGCGCAGACGGCGGCCTTTACCGTGGATCCCGATCTCCTTATGCAGGTTCCGCTTGACCGCGACGGCGTAAAAAGCTCGCAATACAATACTATTGCCGAAAAATTATCGCAGATAAAAAAAGCGAACCCCCAGATACTTTTCATATACACCATGGACCGGACCGACAAGGGCGTATGGCAGTTTATAGTTGATCCCGAACCCAGGGTCCAGACCAAGGGGGAGTCGGGAGCGACCTCGTACCCGGGGGATAAGTATGACGCCTCGAGGTTCCCCGAGATGTTAAAAGCGTTATCGGGCCCTTCCGCCGATAGTAAACTCATGATCGATGAATGGGGGGCCACCCTCTCGGGCTACGCTCCTATCCGCGGCAAGGACGGCAAGACGGTAGCCATACTCGGGATAGATATCAGCGCGCAAAATGTTTACGGGACACAGAGGGAACTCTTACGGCGCGCTATTTTGGTATTGGGCGCTGGCATGCTGATCTCCATAGCCTTAGGGCTCCTGGTCTCAAAGAGGGCGACCGATCCGGTCAAAGAACTCGAGGAAGCTACCAGGCACTTCGGGGCGGGAGACCTCCAATACAGGGTCCACATTAAAGGAAGAGATGAGATCGGCAGGTTGGGCGAGTCCTTTAATAAAATGGCAGAAAGCCTCGTCGCGTCAAAAGAGGCCTTACGGGATTATTTCTACCGCATCGTCCAATCGTTAGTGCGCGGCCTCGAGGCGAAAGACAGTTACACGAGCGGCCACTCTGACAGGGTCTCCGAGTATTCGCGCGCGCTCGCCCTCGAGATGGGGCTTTCCGTAAAAGACGCCGACATGCTGAAAGAAGTGGCCGAGCTCCATGATATAGGAAAATTAGGCATCGACGAGAGGGTATTGAACAAGGTGGAAAAACTGACCGATGAAGAATGGAGGACGGTCAAACAACATCCGGTTACGGGAGAGGAGATATTGGGACCGGTCTTCCTGGATAAGCGCATGCTTTCTATCGTCAGGTCACATCACGAACGATACGACGGCTCGGGTTATCCGGACGGCCTTAAAGGCGGTGAGATAGATATGTTAGCCCAGATCGTCTCGGTCGCCGACGCTTATGACGCCATGACCACTACCCGCGCCTACAGGGGCCCGTTGACTAAACAGGTTGCCATAGAAGAATTAAAGAAGCACAGCGGGACGCAGTTCAACCCGCTCTTAGTCGATGCCTTCCTCAGAGTGTTGGGCAGGGAAGGGAAGGATGCTTGAGCATGATCTTAAGAGGAGGAGACCAATAAAGTGTTCAGAGAAAAGATAAAGGTGCTGGACTGCACGATAAGGGACGGCGGGCTCATAAATAAGCACGACTTCGACTTCAAGTTCGTCCGCGCGGTCTATAAGGCGCTCTCGGAAGCCAAGATAGATTATATGGAGATAGGATATAAGAACTCAAAGAAACTCTTTTCGGAAAAAGAATACGGCCAATGGAAATTCTGCGACGATGAGCATATAAAGAAGGTCATCGACGGCATCGAATCGCAGACGAAGATCTCGGTCATGGTCGATGTCGACCGCGTCGATGTAGAGGACGTGAAACCGCGGAAGGAGAGCCCGGTGTCGATGATCCGCGTAGCGTGTTATGTCAAGGACATAGACAAGGCCATATTCCTCGTCAACCAATTCGCGGAAAAGGGCTACGAGACCACGGTCAACATCATGGCGATATCGAAGGCCATGGATACCGAGCTAACCGAGGCCTTCCACCAGCTTGAGGAGGAATGCAAGGCGAACGTGATCTACCTGGTCGACAGTTACGGCTCCCTGTACCAAGAGTCGACCGAATACCTCGTGAAGAAAGCCAAGAGCATAATAAAGAGCAAGGAGATAGGCATACACGCCCACAATAACCAGCAGCTCGCTTTCGGCAACACGATAGAGGCGATAATCCACAACGCGAATTATGTCGACGGGACGGTCTATGGCCTGGGAAGGGCCGCCGGCAACTGCCCGCTCGAACTCATACTCGGGTTCCTGAAGAACCCGAAATTTGATATACGCCCGGTGCTCGACCTCATATCGAAAGAGTTCATCCCGTTAAGGGAAAAGATGGAATGGGGCTACATCATACCGTACGCGATAACGGGTATCCTTGACGAGCACCCCCGCGCCGCGATGGCCCTGCGCGGAAGCGACAAAAAAGAGGATTACAGGGAGTTCTACGAGAGCCTGATAGGAAGCGGAGAGACCCAGTAAAGGAGGGATCACAAATGTCGAAAAGGACGATCGCCGGATACGTATTAATTGCCCTGCTTATTTTGACCGCGACGGATCTTTTTGCCTCAAACCTGTTTATCAACAAAGAGCAGAGGAAAGCCAACCGCGAAACCGAAATGCAGGAATTACAGAAACAATTCCAATGGTGGCCTACCGACGCTCAACCGGCTCCCATAAAGGACGCGGATATGGGCGGATACTGGTGGTGGCCGAAGGAGCCCGGCACTGCTGCGTCCGGCACGACCTCGCTGTGGGGGAACAGGGGTTACATATACATGTATAAGATAATATTCGATTATAAATCGGAAGAATTGCCTGCCCCCAAGCCGCAGGAATTGAGGCCGTCGCTGCTCATCAAGAACATAAAAAAGAACGTCAAGATCTACTTTGATTATAACAAATCCTATTTGCGCGTTGACGTCAAGAAGATCCTCGATGAGGCCGTCTGGACTTTAAAGCATAATCCCGACTGCAGCATCCTTATAACCGGTAACTGCGACATCCGCGGGACGGAAAAATACAATCAAAAACTCGGAAGGCAGCGCGCCGACGCGGTGAAGGATTTCATGCTCAAGAACGGCATACCTGACGGCCGTATCAAGATAGTTAGCCGCGGAAAACTCGACGCCATCGCGCCGGTAACCGACCTGATCGGGATGCAGAAAGACCGCAACGCCCAGTTCATGATAGCCGAGGTCGAGGAGGTAATGATCCCGGCCCCGGGCGAGGCGCAGCTCGAACAGGCCACGAAGGTAGAAGAGGGGAAATATGTCATCGAGGAAGAGAAGAACGTCGAGAGCAAGATAAAGGTCTCCAAAAGAGAGTATGTAGTGCAGAAAGGCGATACTCTTTCTTCCATCGCGAAGAAGGAACTCGGGAATCCCGCGAAGTGGAAATATCTTTACGAGATCAACAAAGACAGGATAAGCAGTCCGAATAAGCTCAGGACCGGGACCAAAATTATCATCCCTAAAGAATAATTTCGGTGACAGCTTGTCCTATAGCAATTTGATTGCGGAGGATATACTTAATTATCGGGAAATAAGTATACTGTCACCTTAATTCCTTATAGGATGAATTTGGGGT
>JAQUPL010000007.1 GCA_028716565.1 Candidatus Omnitrophota bacterium | reverse complement strand
ATGGCACGACGGCGGCGGTACGCCGCGGCCGACCAATCCCGAGCAATACCAGCGCGCCCGCGCCGTCTGGGAACTCTTACTGGAGATAGACGACCCATACGAGAATATCCTCAAGTCCCTCTTCCGGCGCATAAGGGCAGGCGGCGACGCTAAACTATTTCAAGGACGAAACACTTGAGGTTAAACCATCTCAAGTATTATGCATTTAAGGTAATTCGATTCGGGGAAGTTCAGGAGGATAGGGTGGTCGGCGGGCTGGATGCGTTTCTCTATGAGGCGCGCGCGCCTGCGCGATTCGGACAAAGCCTCCGCCAGGATGTCCATGAATTGCCCTTCCGAAAGGTTGTAAGAACACGAGCAGGTCATAAGGTGCCCGCCTTTTTTCAGTAATTTCATAGCCCTGAAATTTATGTCTATATAACCGCGCGCCGCGGCCTGTATATCTTTCTTTGACTTCGCGAACGCTGGCGGATCGAGAACTATGAAGTCGAACTGCCTTTCTTCTTTCTGGAATGATTTTAATGTCTCGGAGACCTTCCCCTCGACTGTTTCGATTTTCGTGAGGCCGTTAAGTTCGGCGTTCTCCTTTAATCCCCGGAGCGCAGGGCCCGAGGAATCCACCGCAGTGACCTCGCCGGCCGATAGCGCCATATGCAGGGAGAAGAGGCCCTGGTATGAGAAACAATCGAGCGCCTTGCCCCTGGAGTATTTTTCCGAGGCGATGTGGTTCTCGCGCTGGTCGAGGTACGCGCCGGTCTTCTGGCCGCTCATGATATCGACAAGATATTTTATATTACCCTCGCGGACCACTGCCTTCTCAGGCGGCCTGCCATAGAGGACCTCTTTCTTCTCTTCGAGGCCTTCGAACTTCCTCATAGCCGAATCGTTCCTCGCGACTATAGACGCCGGCTTAAGCAGGTCCTTCAGGCCGTCAACGATCGTATCTTTTATATTGTCCATGCCGAGGCATAACGTCTGTATGGACAGGTGCTCGCCGTATTTATCCACAATGAGCGAGGGCAGGCCGTCGGCCTCGGAATGGGCGATGCGGTACGCGTCGGCGTCCTTTACGGTCTTCTTCCTGTACTCTATGCATCCGGAAAGCCGGCTGCGCCAGAACCCCGCGTCGACCGGCACGTCATCGTAAGTGATTATTCGCAGGGCGATCTTCGACCTTTCATTATAAAAGGCCTTGGCAATGAATTTGCCGCTGTTGTCCAGGACTGAGATTATCGAACCGGAGAGGGAAGGATCATTTCTTTCGAGATCATCCTTATATATCCACGGGTGGCCGGTGCGGAACCATGCCGCGCCTTTCCTTGTGATCCTCAGGGACGGGGTTTGCATAGAATGATTCTAACAGGCGATATGCTTGCGTGTCAATTGTGATATAATATCGCCGATATGGAAAAGAAAGGGAAGATAAGGCAAAGCCTCAGGAATTCCTTCATAGACGGCGCATTCTGCTCGGCGATGATAGGTTTTGTCGACCAGTATATAACGCCGTTCGCGGTCGCGCTTAAGGCGACGAGCGAGCAGATAGGCATGCTTACCGCTTTCCCGAACCTCGTCGCTTCCCTGATACAGCTCAAATCGGCGGACGTTACCGAACACCTCAAGAGCCGCATGAGGATAATAAGGATATTCGTATTCTTCCACGCCTTTATGTTCCTCCCTATCCTGCTTATACCGCTCATTTTCACCACTAACAGGGCGTTATGGCTTATCCTCTTTGTCACAATGGCGGCCTCTTTCAACGCGTTCCCGGGCCCGGCATGGACGAGCCTGATGGCCGACCATCTTCCCGCGCGCAGCAGGGGAAAGTATTTCGGCTGGAGGAACAGGCTGTTGGGCATGATCACCGTGGCGTGCGCGATTCTCGCGGGTTTTATCCTCAATATCTTCGGCAAGGATAAGCTCTACGGTTTCATGGTGATACTCGGGCTTGCTTTTGTGTCGCGGTTCATATCCTGGTATTTCCTGAGCAAGATGTACGAGCCGCCGATAAAGGTCACGAGCGAGCACTATTTCACGTTCTGGGATTTCATAAAAAGGACGAAACAATCGAATTTCGCGAAGTTCGTCATATATGTCGCGAGCATCAGCTTCGCCCAAAATATCTCGGGGCCGTTCTTTGCGGTATATATGATCAGGGACCTCAATTTAAGTTACGGCATGTACACCATCATAGTGACGTCCTCGACCATAGCGACCCTGCTTACCATGGGGATATGGGGAAGGCATGCCGACGTGGTCGGCAACATGAAGGTCATAAGGCTCACGTCGTTCTTCATACCGGTCATCCCGGTCTTATGGCTCTTTTCGCATAATGTCTACTATCTTATAATAATCCAGCTGTTTGCCGGATATGTCTGGGCCGGATTCAACCTCTCGATATTTAATTTCGTATATGACGCGGTCACGCCGGAGAAGAGGACGCGCTGCGTCTCGTATTTTAACGTCATAAACGGGATGGCGATATGCTGCGGCGCCTTACTGGGAGGTTTCCTCGCAAAGAGCCTGCCGCCGATATTCGGTTACCGGCTGCTGACCTTATTTTTGCTTTCGGGCGTCCTGCGGGCCGTATTTTCCGCGACTATACTTCCTATGGTAAAGGAGGTCAGGCGCGTGGAAAAGATCAGCAGCCTCGACCTCTTCTTCAGCATCACCCGGCTGCGGCCGATAGAGGTAGAAGGCGAAAAAGATATTTAGCTCCGTTGACTTTTATGCAGGTATGGTCTAATATTGTAGCAGGAGAGCGCGGAATGAAACTCGCCAAGATCTACTCGTTGATATTTATCCCTCCATTAGCGCAGTATGTCGTCACCTTGGAAGAGGTGGACGGCTCGAGGCTGATACCCATCTGGATAGGCGTAAGCGAGGGGACGTCGATAGTGATGGTCCTCGAGGGCGGGAAATTCAAAAGGCCGCTGACGCACGACCTTACCGTAAACCTCATCAAGGCGCTCGGCGGCTCGCTCGAGAAGGTCATCATAAGCGACCTGAAGGATAACGCCTATTATGCCACCATCATCTTAAGGCAGGGCGATAAGACGCTTGAGATAGATTCGCGGCCGTCCGACGCCATAGCCTTGTCCGTGAGGACCGGCGCGCCGGTATTTATCGACGAGAAAGTGCTAGAACTCTGCCCGGTCATCAACAAACCCATAAGCGAAGACGAGGTGAAAAATTTCGAGAAAGAGATAGAGAACCTGCGTCCGGAAGAGTTCTTCAGGAAGTTGGACGCCGAAGGCGGGAAGACGAAAGGCGGGCTGTAATAGGATGATAGTGACGAAGGACGCGGTAAGGGAAGCATCCCCGGCGACAGACGAAGTCATCCGTTTCGGGAAGGAAGTGTGCGGCGATTTCCAGGCCGCCTCATCCAGGGAATGGATCGAGACGAACGGCCTCGGGGGCTACGCGTCATCGACCATAATAGGGACCAATACCCGCCGTTATCACGGCTTGCTCGTGGCCGCGATAGGGCCTTCGCTCGCGCGCATGGTAGTCCTGTCAAAGCTTGAAGAGACCCTTGTGCTGAAAGACGGCAGCCGGTATAACCTCTCCTGCAGCAATTACCCCGGAGGCATAATCCATCCCGAAGGCTACAGGTATCTCGAGGAGTTCAGGCTGGACCCTTTCCCTGTATTCACATACAAGGCCGGGGATGTGACCATAGAGAAAGCTGTCTTCATGGTCCACGGCGAGAACACGACCGTTATCACTTATAAGGTGCTGAAATCGCCGGGTTATCTCGAGCTTTTGCTGCAGCCGCTTATCGCCGCGCGCGATTACCACTGGGTATCGATGGAGAACTCGGGTTTCGACAGGTCGGTCGAATGCCTGGAGGGATATATCAAGATGAAGCCGTACGGCGAGTCGCCGATAATTTACCTGGCCAACAACGCCGACAGGTTCGAGCGGACGGGATATTGGTACAAGTCCTTCGAGTACCAGCGCGAAAAGGAGAGGGGCCTCGAATATCACGAGGACCTCTACAGCCCGGGCGAACTCGGCTTCCTGGTCAAGGAAGGGGACAAGGCTTACATCGTCGCCTCGACCGAGGGGCGCAAGATGCGGTCGCTCGAGGTCCTCGAGTCGAGCGAGGTCCTGCGGCACAGCGAGATCGCCGCCGCGGTCAACCTGAAGGACAATTTCGCCGTGCGCCTGGCGAACGCATCAGATTCGTTCCTGATAAAGAGGGCGAACGGCCTGTCGACGATAGTCGCGGGCTACCACTGGTTCTGGGATTGGGGCAGGGACGCCCTTATATCGCTTCCCGGCCTGACCCTCGCCCTGGGCAGGTACGACGAGGCGAAAGATATCCTGCTGACGTTCGCGAAACATTGCGACGAAGGGATGATACCCAACAGGTTCCCGGAGAAGACGAAAGAGCCCGAATATAACAGCGTCGATTCGTCCCTGTGGTTCTTCTGGGCGATACATAAATTCCTCGAATATACCAATGATTACGATTTCATCGAATCGAATATGCTCGACTGCCTCGAAGAGATAATCCAGTTCTACATAAACGGGACGCGTTACGGCATAAAGATGGACAAGGACGGCCTCGTCGCCACCGAAGACCCGGACGCGCAGCTAACATGGATGGACGCGAAGATCGGCGGGTGGGTGGTGACGCCCAGGAACGGGAAAGCCGTCGAGGTCAATGCCCTCTGGTACAACGCCCTGAAGATAATGGAAGATATCTGCGAGAAGCTCGATCTCAAATACCGGCACGAATGCGCGCGGCTCGCCCACCTTACGAAGAAGAGTTTTGAGATAACCTTTTGGAACGAAGCCGGGGGCTACCTGTATGACTGCGTCAATGAAGGAGGGCCGGACGCCTCGCTCCGCCCCAACCAGATATTCGCCCTCAGCCTCCCGTACCGCCTGATCGGGAAAGAGAAGGAAAAAAAGGTCATCGATGTGGTGGGGAAAGAGCTCCTTACGCCTTACGGCCTTCGTTCCCTGTCGCCGAAAGACAGGAATTACCGCGGGGTATATTCCGGGGACCAGCGCATGCGCGACGCCTGTTATCATCAAGGCACGGTCTGGCCGTGGTTGTTGGGGCATTTTATTGCCGCCTACCTTAACGTCTACGGCAGGAATAAGAACACACGGCAGGAGGCGAGGAGATTTTTAGCTCCCCTCGCGGAACATATCAAAGACGCCGGCCTCGGGACGGTATCCGAGATCTTTGACGGCGATCCGCCCTATAACCCGAAGGGCGCAATATCGCAGGCGTGGAGCGTAGCCGAGATATTGAGGGTATATAAGGAAGAGCTGCAATGAGACCGGAGAGGCAGATCTTTAATATCGACCCGACGGATTTCGCTTTCGCGCTGGTCAAGTTATTGGCGGTTTTCGGCGCGATGATCTGGGGACTGTACCATCCGATGTCCCCCGGCGCCAAGCTCTTCTTCCTCGTCATTATCGGGATATACTTCGTTTACAACCTCGCGCTGTACTTGTGCGTATTCAAGTTCGCCGACAAAGCCCCCAAGATATATTTCTTTGAGCTGCTCGTCGATCTCATCTTCCTCAGCGTGATCGTGCCGATGACCGGCGGGCTCAATTCGACCTTCACCTTGGGATTTTTCCTTCTCGCCGCTATACATTCTTTTTATTACGGCCTCTTCGCCAGTATCGGGATAGCCCTGCTCGTCTCGGGCGTCTACATATTTTCCTGTCCGGACTGCCTGATGAAGCTCCATTGGACCGATATCTCGCTGCGCGCGGGATTCCTCTTGCTCCTGGCAGTCACTATGGGGTATCTCTCGGAAAGGGAGAGGCAGATGCACCGCCAACTCGTCAATGCCGAACAACTCGCGGCTATGGGCCTGATGTCGTCCCAGATAGCGCACGCGGTAAGGAATCCCCTGAGCACTATCAGCCTTAACGCCGAACTCCTGGCCGAGCAAATAAAGAAATGCCAGGGAGTCGATGCCAAAGAAGCCGGGACACTGATAGGCTCCATCATGAACGAGGTCCAGGAGGTCAACGATGTCGTCGGGGAACACCTCAAGTTCATGAGGAAGTCGAAATCCGAATATAAAAGCTGTGACGTAAACGCCCTCCTTGATTCGCTCGTGAAGTTTTTGGAAAAAGAGGCGAGCCGCAAAGGCATCTCGTTCCTTAAGGAACTCGAGGGTAACCTGCCCAACGCCGGGATCGAAGATAGTCAATTGCGGCAGATCATGCTGAACATCATGAGGAATTCCTTCGAGGCTATGCCGTCGGGCGGACAGATCAGGGTCTATACAAAAAAGGAAAAGGATGGCGTTGAGATCACGGTCGAGGATACGGGTGTCGGGATAGCCCGGGAAAATCTTAGAAGGATATTCGAGCCCTTCTTCACTACAAAAGATGTGGGTACCGGGCTGGGGCTTTATATAGCGCGCGACATGGTCATTACCGCGGGCGGGGGCATATCCTGCGAAAGCAAAGTCAATAAAGGCACTAAAGTAAAGATAAGATTGCCGTTCGTGGTCTGAAAAGGAGGCGCTTAAATGGCAAAAATATTGCTGGTCGACGATGATGTTGAGTTCGGCGTGGCTTTTTCCAAGATATTGAAGAGCGAGGGGCATGAGGTTTCGGTCGCGCTTAATACCGCCGAGGGCCTTGCCGCCCTCAAGAAGGAGGAGTTCGATATAGTCTTCGCGGACCTCTCCATGCCTGGCGAGAACGGCCTTGCCTTCCTGAAGAAGTCGAAGAAGGAGTTTCCCGCTATCCCGGTCGTCATGATAACGGCCTTCGGAGACTGGGATATATACGCCAAGGCGATAGAGACCGGCGTGAGCAAGTTCGTCAACAAGCCGGTGAAGAAGGAAGAGATAACACAGGCGATAAAGGAAGTCCTGGAGCCGCAGAAATAATAGTGGGGAATCCCAGAAATTGCTGTGCAATTTCTGGGACGTGGGGCCCTAGAGATCACATGCGATCTCTAGGATTTGGCAAATTTTCGTTGACAATTTTGCTCCTTCCTAATAAAATAGCGCTATCCCACCTTTTCGTTATACTCGGAAAGGATTGTCCCGCCCCCCTTATCAAAGGGCGGGGCTTCTTAACCTAAAAAATCTAAGGAATATGAAATGAGCTCAAACGGTTTGGACAGGCTTTTTAATCCCCGTTCTATCGCCGTGATTGGCGCGTCTCCCAAAAAAGGCAAGATCGGCCACGATGTACTCTTCAACCTTAAGGAATACGGATACAAAGGAAAGATATATCCGATAAACCCCAAGGATACCGAGGTGATGGGGGATAAGGCCTATCCGTCGGTGCTCGACGTAAAAGAGGATATCGACCTCGCCGTATTTGCCATCCCGGCGGCCGGGGTCATCGAAGTCATGAAGGAATGCGGAAAGAAAGGCATAAAGGCCGCAATAGTCATAACCGCCGGTTTCAAGGAAACAGGCCCTGAAGGAAAGAAACTCGAGCTGGAGTTGGCCGCGGTAGCTAAAGAATACGGGGTAAGGGTGCTCGGCCCCAACTGCCTCGGGTTTATCAGTTCCACCGCCCACCTTAACGCTTCGTTTGCCGCAATCTCACCGCTTCCCGGCGATATAGCTTTCTTCTCCCAGTCAGGCGCCTTGTGCACTGCCATACTCGACTGGGCGGTAAAGGAGAAGATAGGTTTCTCCAAGTTCGTGAGTATCGGCAATAAAGCGGATATATCGGAGACTGACCTGTTAAAGGCGCTCGGCGAGGACCCGGATACGAAAGTAGTTCTGGGATACATAGAGGACGTTAAGGACGGCCATGAGTTCATGCGCGTCGCCAGGGAGGTCACGGCAAAGAAACCCGTGATAATCTGCAAGGCCGGCGGGTCCAAGGCAGGAGCAAAGGCCGCTTCAAGCCATACCGGGAGCCTTGCGGGCTCCGATGCCGCGTTTGACGCAGCGTTCGCGCAGACAGGCATAATACGCGCAAGGACGATCGCGGACCTTTTCGATTACGCCGTGGCTTTTTCATACCAGAAGCTCCCGCAGGGCCCGAACCTCGCGATAATAACGAATGCCGGCGGGCCGGGGATAATCGCGGTCGACGCGGTCGAGCGTTCGCAGTTCGCGAAAGTCGCGCCCCTGAGCAAAGAGACGGTCGATTACCTGAGGGGGGCGCTTCCCAAGACAGCCGCGCTGAATAATCCCGTAGACGTCATAGGCGATGCCGATGACCAGAGGTACAAGGTCGCGGTAAACACTCTTCTAAAAGATCCGAATGTCAACGGGCTTATAGTGATACTGACGCCCCAGAGCAACAGCAAGATAAAGGAAACCGCCGACGTCCTTGTGGCCAGCAAGGACAGCAAACCCATATTCACGAGTTTCATCGGCGGCAGGCTGGTCGAGAAGGGCACGAATATCCTGCAGGACAATAAAATACCGAATTTCCTTTTCCCCGAACGCGCCATATCAGCGTTCAACATAATGGTCAAATACAAGAAGATGCTCGACCTCCCCAAGGAGGACGTAAAGGCCTTCAAGGTCGACAAGGACAGGGTAAAAAAGATCCTCGACGCGGCAGCCAAGTCCGGGCAGAAAGAGATTCCCGAATATACCGCGCGCGATATCATAGAAAGTTACGGGTTCAGGCTGCCTAAGAGTACCCTTGCTAAGACTGCGGCCGAGGCGCGCTCCGCGGCCGAGAAGACCGGTTTTCCGGTCGTGATGAAGATATCCTCGCCTGATATACTTCATAAATCGGACGTGGGAGGGGTCAAGGTCGGGCTCAAGGATGCGAAGGAAGTCGAAGCGGCGTTTGATGAGATAATAGAGAAGTCCAAGGCTGCGGTGCCGAACGCGAATATCCTCGGCGTCCTCGTCCAGGAGATGGTCTCGGGAGGGAAAGAGGTCATACTGGGCATGTCGAAAGACGCGCAATTCGGGCCGATGCTTATGTTCGGGCTCGGCGGCATCTACGTCGAGGTGCTCAAGGACGTGTCTTTCAGGATAGCCCCGATACTGCCGCGCGAGGCTGCTGAAATGGTAGATTCGATAAAATCGGCCGCGCTCCTTAAAGGCGCCCGCGGCGAGAAACCCGCGGATATAGATTCGATAAAAGAAGGGCTGCTCAGGCTTTCGCAACTGGTCACGGATTTCCCCATGATAAAAGAGCTCGACATAAACCCGCTTAAGGTCTTCCCGGCTGAAGGGAAAGGCGGAAGCATGGCGATAGACGCCAGGATAAGCATAGAGCTAGAAGAATAATAGATGACTTCCACTGAAGACAGGAAGACCCCCCTCTACGAGGCGCACAAGGGTCTTAACGCGAAGATCGTTTCTTTCCACGGCTGGCTTTTACCCATCCAGTATACGAGCATTATTGAGGAGCATAACGCCACCCGCACAAAAGCCGGGCTTTTTGATATCTCCCACCTCGGAAAGCTCGAAGTCTCCGGAAAGTCCTCGAAAGAATTCCTTCAGAAGATCTTCACTAACAATATAGAAAAGGCCCTCCCGGGAGGTATAGTCTATTCCCCGTTATGTAACGATAACGGCGGGACCCTTGATGACGCCTTCATATATAACGCGGGTAAAGACAGGTATATCCTTATCGTGAACGCCTCGACCTTCGAAAAAGACCTCGCGTGGATACGGTCCCATAAAACGGAAGGGGTCGATATAAAAGATATAAACGATTCGCTCGGAGGGATAGCTATCCAGGGGCCGGCCTCGCAGCAGATATTGTCTCACTTTTGTAAAGCCTACATCGACCAGCTCAAACACCGCCATTTTGTCGAGACCGAAGTCTACGGTTCTTACGCGCTCCTTTCGAGGAGCGGATACACAGGCGAGGACGGGTTCGAGATGTTCATACCGGCAGGCAAGTGCATAAAGGTCTGGAACGATATCCTGGCCTCCGGGAAAGGATATGGCCTCATCCCGGCCGGGCTGGGCTCGAGGGACACCTTAAGGCTCGAGGCGGGATGCCCGCTTTATGGCGTCGATACCGACGAATCAAAGACGCCGTTAGAGTCGGGGCTGGAGAGGACTCTCGACCTCAGCAAGGATTTCATCGGCAAAAAAGCTATACTCGAGAGGAAGGCGAAGGGGATTAAAGAGGTATTGGTGGGATTTAAGATGCTCGACAAAGCCATTCCTCGCACCGGATATGCCATAGAAAAGGGCGGGAAGAGTGCCGGCATAGTTACGAGCGGGACTTATTCGCCCACCTTGAAAGAAAATATAGGTTTTGCTTATGTCGCGCCGGAAGATTCCAAGACCGGCGGGACTTTCGATGTGATAGTCCACGGCGAAAAGAAGAAGGCCGTAGTTGTTGAGACGCCATTTTATCGCCGCGCCAAAAATTAGCGCGGGACAAGCAGGAGGAAGAAATAATGGTCGATCTGGAGAAACTGCGTTTTACGAAGACGCATGAATGGCTTAGGGTCGAGGGCAACACCGGTTACGTAGGCATAACAGACCACGCCCAGAAAGAGATAACCGACGTTGTCTTCGTCGAACTTCCTAAAATCGGTAAAGAAGTTGCGAAGGCAGGCGAAGCCGCGGTAGTGGAATCGGTAAAGGCCGCCTTCTCGATATACGCCCCGGTGTCCGGGAAGATAATAAAAGCGAACGATGCGGTCGAAAAGGACCCTTCTCTGGTCAACAAGTCGCCCTATGAAGAGGGCTGGTTCTTCGCGATCGAGATAAAGGACAAGTCCGAGGCAGATTCACTGATGACGCAAAAGGATTACCTGGAATTCATAAAGACCGGAGCGCATTGATTTGAAGTACTCGCCCCATACCGATAAAGATAAGAAAGAGATGCTCGGCGTTATAGGAGCGGCATCCTCAGAAGATCTTTTCAGCGCCATCCCCAAAGAGTTTCGCCTGCAGAAGCTCGATCTGGCCGAAGGCATCTCCGAACTTGAGCTGAAAAAGCTCATGCTTGATAAGGCAGGGAAGGATTATTCTACCCAGAAACTGGTTTCCTTCCTTGGCGGCGGCGCGTACGAGCATTATATCCCGCAGGCCGTCGAATCGCTGATCTCAAGGGGGGAATTTCTTACCGCGTATACGCCGTACCAAGCCGAGGCGAGCCAGGGAACACTTCAGGCGATATACGAATACCAAAGCCTTATCTGCGAATTGACCGGAATGGACGTTGCCAACGCCTCGATGTACGACGGCGCATCAGCTTTGGCCGAGGCCGTCATTCTCGCCGTAAAAGAGACCGGCAGGAGCCGTGTCATATTCTCAAGCTCCCTGCATCCCGAGTACAGGCAGGTAATAAAGACATACCTTGAAGGGTATAAGATAGAATTTGTCGAGATACCGCATGCAGGCGGCCTCTTCGACGAAACGGCGTTAAAAAAAGAAGCGAACGATTCCACTGCCTGCGTGATCGTCCAGAACCCGAATTTCTTCGGCTGCATCGAGAAGGTCGACGAGGTTGAATCCATCTGCCATTCCTGCGGCGCTCTCCTGATCGCCTGCGTAAATCCGGTATCGCTCGGCATATTAAAAGCTCCGGGCGGGTATAACGCTGATATCGCAGTCGGCGAAGGACAGCCGCTGGGGATACCGATGAGTTTCGGCGGGCCATACCTGGGTTTCTTCGCGGTGAAAGAAAAACATATGCGCAAGATGCCGGGCAGGGTCGCCGGCATGACGAAAGATATAGAGGGAAAGCGCGGTTTCGTCCTGACTATGCAGGCGCGCGAACAGCATATACGCAGGGAGAAGGCGACATCGAATATCTGCTCCAATGAAGGGCTCATGGCCCTGGCCGCGTGCATCCATCTCTCGCTGTTAGGCAAGGAAGGGATAAAGGAAGTCGCGCGACAGAATGTCCTAAAGAGCCATTACCTTAAGGATAAGATACTTAAATTGAGCGGGTTCGAGCTGATGTTCGACGCGCCGTTCTTCAACGAATTTGTGGTGAGGTGCGGCAAAGAGACGGATAAGATAATAGGCGATCTGCTCAAGCACGGCATGATAGGCGGCCTGCCGCTCGGCAGGTTCCGCGCCGATATGAAGAATTGTATGCTTATCTGCGTGACCGAGACTAAGTCGAAGGATGACCTCGACAGGTTCGCGGAACTCCTGGGGAAACACTGATGGAAAAACTTATATTCGAAATAAGCAGCCCCGGCAGGAAGGGATATACTCTCCCGAAACTTGACGTGCCGGACGCCGATATAAAATCGTTTATCCCGCAGGAATGCCTGCGTAAGGACGGGCCGGACCTTCCCGAGGTCAGCGAGCTCGACTGCGTGCGGCATTTTACGCGGTTGTCGCAGCTGAATTATTCCATCGATACGAATTTCTATCCGCTCGGTTCATGCACGATGAAATATAATCCGAAGATAAACGATAAGATGGCCGGGTTGCCGCAATTTACAGGGCTACACCCGTACCAGCCGGAAACGAGCGTGCAGGGGATGCTGGAGGTGCTTTATGAGACGGAACAGGCCCTTTGCAAGATCTGCGGGATGGATGCTTTCACTCTCCAGCCCGCGGCCGGCGCGCACGGAGAGCTTACCGGCATGCTCATCGTCAGGGCATACCATACTTCAAAAGGCAGTCCCCGCAAGAAAGTCGTGATACCCGATTCGGCGCACGGGACCAACCCGGCGTCCGCGGCGTTATGTGGATATGAGGTAGTCACGGTAAGGTCCGATAAGGCGGGCCGCATAGACATTGACTCGCTGAAGGCCGCGATGGACAATGAGGTCGCGGTCCTGATGCTTACAAACCCGAATACGCTCGGCCTCTTCGAGAAGAACGTCAAAGAGATAGCCGATATAGTCCATAAGGCCGGCGCGCTCCTTTACCTGGACGGCGCGAACCTGAACGCGCTTCTCGGCGTGGCCAGGCCCGGGGACATGGGATTCGATGTATGCCATGTGAACCTTCATAAAACTTTCTCCACGCCGCACGGCGGCGGCGGGCCGGGGTCCGGGCCGGTCGGCGTAAAGGCCCATCTGGCCGATTTCCTTCCCATTCCCAGGATAAAACAGAAGAGAAACAAGCTCTCGCTCGATTACGACCAGAAGAGGTCGATCGGCAAGGTCCGCGCCTTTTATGGGAACACGGGCGTGATAATAAGGGCATATTGTTATATGAAGTCTCTCGGCTCGGACGGCCTGAAGGATGCCACGTTCGAGGCGGTCCTTAACGCGAATTACCTGAAAGCGAAACTCAAGAACGACTATCAGCTCGCCGTCGAAGACGAACCGTGCATGCACGAATTTGTCCTAACAGGGAAGGATAAGAAGGAGTTCGGCGTAAAGACGCTCGATATCGCGAAACGCCTCCTGGATTACGGGTTCCACGCGCCGACGGTATATTTCCCGCTTATAGTCGAGGAGGCGATAATGATAGAGCCGACCGAGACCGAGTCGAAAGAGACGCTCGACGCCTTCGCCGAAACGATGATAAAGATAGCCGCGGAAGCCAGGTCTGACGCTTCGCTCTTGACCGGGGCGCCGCATATAACCCCTGTCCGCAGGCTCGATGAAGTCCTCGCCGCAAGGGAGCTTAACTTAAGATGGAAAAAATCTGGCGCCTGATAATAGACGGCGCCCGCGAGCCGGGGCCCAACATGGCCCTCGACGAGGCGATCATGCAGTCTATGGCGGAAGAACCGTCAGCACCCACCCTGAGAGTATACCGTTGGACATACCCATGCGTCTCTATCGGGAAATTCCAGCGGCTTGACGATAGCCCGTTCCTTAAGAGCAGCGTCCCGATCGTCCGGCGGCCAACCGGCGGCGGTTCGGTATACCATGACGAGCTAGGGATCACGTATTCCCTGGTCTTCGGCGAGCGCTCAGGCGTGATGCCGGAAGGGACCGCCGCGTCATACCGCCATATACACGAAGGCGTCGCCGCCGCGGTGAAACAATTGGGCCTTGAGGCCGAGCTTTATGTCCCTGTTTCGGTCCCGGCCAAAGCGTTCGGTTCGTGTTTTGCCCTGCCTGTCAGGTCGGATGTAGTCTCTCGCGGCAAGAAGATAGCCGGTGCGGCCCAGAGGCGCAGGTTCGGGGTCGTATTGCACCAGGGCGAGGTCAGTTTGCCACTTGACGTTTGGCGTAAATGGTCGTATAATAATGCTTTAAATATATTCATAAACCGCCTCTCTAAACAATTACAGGCTGAATTCCTCGAAGGACAGATTACGGATAAAGAAGGGCGTTTAGCCGAAGAGTTGCTTATGGAGGGTATGGAGGAGGTGACCAGATGAAAGCGAAGGTAGATCCGAATCTCTGCACCGGATGCGAGCTCTGCACTAATATATGCCCGGAAGTTTTCGAGATGAAAAGTGATATCGCTTCCGTGAAAGTCAATCCGGTACCACAAGCAGCCGAGGAAACCTGCAAAGAAGCCAAGGATAGCTGTCCTGTTGAAGCTATCTCGATAGAAGAGTAAGGAAGTCCGCCAAATATCTTGGCGGACATAATTCGCCCCGATCGTCGGGCTCATTAAAAGGGGGAAGTAGATGAAGAAGTTAGCATTGTTGGTATTGGCGGTAATGGTCGTAACGTGCATGGTAGCCGGTTCGGCATGCGCGGCAGAGCAGCAGGAGAACGGTTTTGTGAAGTTCTGGCGCGGCGTGTTCCACTGGCCGTTCAATGCCGCTAAGGATTCCGCCCAGGTCGTTGGAGATACGGGTATGAAGGCCGTCGGGACCGTGGCGGACGAAGGGAAAGCTGTAGGCGGGACGTTAACAGGCGAGAAAGGCGCGCCTGAAAAGATACTTACAACTCCCGTTACCGGGACGGCAGATACGGTAAAGACCGGGGTCGTGGGTACGGCAGAGATGCCCGGAAAGTCCGTAGAGGAATCCTGGCCAGCCGAAAAGAAATAAAAGCATTTCTTTGAATCTCAAATAAAGCCCGGGACCTTCGAATCCCCCGGGCTTTATACCTAATAAGACACATATGGGAAAAACAATTTCCGAAAAGATATTGTCCGAGCATTCCGGGAAGGACGTAAAGGCGGACGATTTTGTCATTGCCAAGGTGGACCTTTGCCTCCTGCAGGACGGCACCGGGCCGCTCGCGGTAAAGCAGCTCGAGCAGTTGGGGATAAAAAAAGTCGTCAACCCGCAGGGCATTGCCGTATTTCTCGACCACGCGGCGCCGTCGCCCAGGAAAGAGCTTTCGAACGACCACATAACGTTGAGGAATTTCGCGAGGAAGACGGGCTGTTACCTGTTCGAGATAGGCGAGGGGGTATGCCACCAGATAATGAGCGAGCTTTTCACCTCGCCGGGCAACGTCCTTGTCGGCGCCGATTCCCATACCTGCACCGGCGGGGCATTGGGCGCTTTCGCGACAGGGATGGGATCTACAGATGTGGCCGTCGCCATGGGCCTCGGCAAGACGTGGTTCCGCGTCCCTCAGACGATAAAGATAGCGGTCAGCGGTAAATTCAAGCCCGGCGTATACGCAAAAGATTTCATGTTGTATCTTATCGGCACGCTCGGTGCCGAGGGGGCCACTTATAAGGCCCTCGAGTTTACCGGCGAGGCGATGGTATCACTCCCGATGTCGGAGCGGCTGGTAGTATCTAATATGGCTGTCGAGGCCGGGGCCAAGGCCGGCATATTCGCCTCCGATAAGGTAACCAAGGCATATCTTAAACAGCACGGCAGGGAAGAGAAGTACCGCGAGATGAAATCGGACAAGGACGCGAAATTCGAGAAAGTGATAAATATCGAAGTCGATAAACTGGTGCCTATGGTCTCCCTTCCGCATACGGTCGATAATGCCAAGCCTATAGATAAGATCGGGAAGGTAAAGATACACCAGGTCTTTATCGGCTCGTGCACGAACGGCAGGATAGAGGACCTGAAATTGGTCGCGGCGATATGGAAAGGCCGCAAGCGCGATCCGGATACGCGCGTCATCGTGACGCCGGCGTCGAAGGACGTATACCTTATGGCGGCCAAGGAAGGGCTGCTCGAGACATTCATAGAGTTCGGGGCGACGGTGACTACCCCGGGCTGCGGCGCGTGCGTCGGGGTGCACGGCGGCATACTGGGAGACGGCGAGAATTGTATCTCCACATCCAACAGGAATTTTCTCGGCAGGATGGGCAATCCCAAGAGTTCCATATATCTCGCTTCGCCGGCAACTGCGGCCGCCTCGGCGATCAAGGGCGAGGTAACCGACCCCAGGGAGTATCTATAATGATATTACGCGGAAAGGCGTGGAAGTTCGGCAACGATATATCTACCGACCTTATCGCCCCGGGAAGATATTTCCACCTCAGGTCTGACCTTAACGAGCTCGCGAAACACGTCCTCGAGGACGCGGACCCGCAGTTCGCCTCGAAGGTCGCGAAGGGCGATCTAGTGGTAGGGGGTAGGAACTTTGGCCTAGGTTCGTCGAGAGAACACGCCCCTACCATTATAAAATTGGCGGGCGTTTCGTGCGTGCTCGCAAAATCGTTCGCGAGGATATTCTTCAGGAACGCGATAAACATAGGACTGCCGGCAATAGAGTGCGATACCGATAAAATTTCCGCCGGTGACGAACTCGAGGTGAACCTTGAGAAGGGCGTGATAAGGGATGTGACAAATAAGATCGACCTGAAATTCGCGCCACTCCCGAAAGCGATGACGCAGATACTCGGGGACGGCGGGCTCGTAGACCATATAAAGAAACACGGGGATTTCAAGATTGAATAATCTCAAGGTCGCTGTCATAGGCGCCGGACAGGTCGGCGGGACATGCGCGCAGAGGATAGTGGAGAGGAAACTCGCCGATGTCGTGCTCGTCGATATCGCCGAAGGGCTGGCGAAGGGCAAGGCCTTAGATCTCGGCCAGGCGGCCTCGACGGAAGAGTATAATTTTAAGATAGAGGGGGGCTCGGACTATTCGCTCATAAAAGGCTCGGGCGCGGTCATCGTGACCGCCGGCCTGGCCCGCAAACCCGGGATGACGCGCGAGGACCTCCTCGTCAAGAACGCGGCAATCGTCAAGGAGGCGGCTGAGAATATACGCAAATATTGCCCGGGATCTATTATAATAATGGTGACGAACCCGCTGGATATAATGGCATACCTGGCTTACAAGGTCTCCGGTTTTGAGAGCAGGAGGGTCTTCGGGATGGCCGGGGTGCTCGATACGGCGAGGTTCAAATATTTCATAGCGGAAAAGCTCGGCGTATTGCCGTCGGAAGTGGAGGCTATGGTCCTCGGAGGCCACGGCGATTCGATGGTCCCGCTTGTCGAATACACCAAGGTGAAAGGCGGGCCGGTCTCAGAATTGATACCCGAAGGCGAACTTAAGGCCATAATACAAAGGACGCGCGACGGCGGCGCAGAGATCGTCTCGCTCCTTAAAACGGGAAGCGCTTTTTACGCTCCGTCGAGCGCGGTCTGCGAAATGCTCGAGGCGGTCATCAAGGATAAGAACGAGATGTTCCCGGTAAGCGCCTATCTGGACGGGCAATACGGGATCAAGGACCTTTATTGCGGCGTCCCTGCCAGGATAGGGGAGGACGGCGTCGAAGAAACGGTGGAATTGAAACTTTCGGACAAGGAACTGGCGGCGCTCCGCTGGTCTGCTGAACAGGTCAGGGAAGGGATAAGTTACCTAAAAAAATCCGGTCTGGTTTAACGGGAAGAGGCAAGACGATGAGAAAAGGCGAGATAAAATTTAATAAGAAGACGAACACCCTCGAGGAAGAGTATTACAGGTACGAGCTCCAGGATATCGATGACCCGAACCTCTTCAGGGAGATATTCAATTATACCGATGTCCCGAAGATCGTGTTCAATCACCGGATAGTCCCCATGAACCCGCCCGACGATATCTGGATCACGGATACGACATTCAGGGACGGCCAGCAGTCCCTCCCGCCGTTCACGGTAAAGCAGATAGTCGACCTCTACGGGATGCTGCACAGGCTCGGCGGTTCGCAGGGGCTCATAAGGCAATGCGAGTTCTTCCTTTATACCGATAAGGACAAGGATGCGGTGAGGAAGTGCCAGGAGCTCGGCTATAAATTTCCCCATGTTACAGGATGGATAAGGCCGGTAAAAGAAGATTTCAAGCTCGTCAAGGAGATGGGCCTTAAAGAGACCGGGATACTTACCTCCGCGTCCGACTACCACATATTCCTCAAGCTCAAGAAGACGAGGAAACAGGCGATGGACATGTACCTGGGCATCGTCAAGTCCGCGCTCGACATGGGGATCATCCCGAGGTGCCACCTCGAGGATATAACCCGCGCCGATTTTTACGGCTTTGTCGTCCCGTTCGTCCAGGAGCTGATGGAGCTTTCCAAGGAGGCGAAGATCCCGATAAAGATAAGGGCCTGCGATACCATGGGCTACGGCGTGACTTATCCCGGCACCGCGCTCCCGAGGAGCGTCAAAGGGATAATCTACGGGCTGGTGAACCTCGCCGAAGTCCCCTCGGAGCAGCTCGAGTGGCACGGCCACAACGATTTCTATCACGGGCTTATCAACGCGACCACGTCCTGGCTTTACGGCTGCTGCGCTGCTAACGGCGCTATGCTGGGCATAGGCGAGAGGACCGGCAACACCCCTATCGAGGGCCTCGTGATGGAGTACCTCGCCCTCCGCGGCGTCAAGGACGGCATAGATACGACCGCCATCACCGATATCGCCGAATATTTCACTAAAGAGATAGGCTACGAGATCCCGCATAACCAGCCGTTCGTCGGCAGGAGTTTCAATATGACGAGCGCGGGTATCCACGCCGACGGCCTGATGAAGGACGAGGAGATCTACAACGTATTTAATACCGAGAAGATCCTCAAGAAGAAGGTCACGGTCGCGATAAACGACAAATCCGGCGTAGCCGGGATAGCCAAGTGGCTTAACCTTTATTTGAACTTGGGCAAGGATGAGCAGGTCACGAAAGATAACCCCGGGGTCATCAAGATAAAGGAGTGGGTCGATTCCGAATACGCCAAAGGCCGGACGACCGTAATCTCTAACCAGGAGATGCTGAGGAAAGTTAAGAAGTTCCTCCCCGAGCTTTTTGTCTCCGACGAAGAATAAGCCGGTAAAGGGGTCAGTATGGCAAAGGGAGATCTCGTACAATGCGAGTTATGCCCCAACGGATGCGTCCTCGATGAAGGACAAAAGGGTAACTGCAGGGCGAGGTCGAACAGAGGCGGCAAGGTAATAAGCCTCGTCTACGGAAAGCCGTGCGCCGTCCACGTGGACCCCATCGAAAAGAAGCCCCTCTACCATTTTCTTCCCGCCTCATCCGCGTTCTCGATAGGAACGGCCGGATGTAACCTGCACTGCAAATACTGCCAGAACTGGGACATCTCGCAGTCGGATCCGGAAGAGACCGACAATATCGACCTCCCACCGGGGGAATTGGCGCGAAGGGCGGCTGCGTATAACTGCAGGTCGATAGCGTATACTTATAATGATCCCGTCATATATTTGGAATATGTCCTGGATACCGCGAAGATCGGCCGGAAAGCGGGCATCAAAAGCGTATTTATTACCGCCGGATATATCAACCCTAAGCCGCTTGATGACCTCTGCTCGGCGGTCGATGCGATAAAGGTGGATTTCAAGGGGATAACTGAAGAATTTTACAATAAGGTCTCTTTTGGTAGGCTTCGACCGGTCCTCGACACGATAAAGGCGATCAAAGAACGCAGGGTCTGGATGGAGCTGGTCAACCTGATAGTCCCGACGCTAAACGACAAAAAAGATGATCTGGCCCGCCTTATCGACTGGACGGTCGAGAATGTGGGTGCCGATGTCCCGCTGCATTTTTCCAAATTCTGGCCGCAGTACCAGTTAAAGAACCTGCCGCCGACCCCGGAAGAGACGCTTGACGCGGCGTGGAAGATGGCAAAAAATAGGGGCGTCCGTTACGCCTATGTCGGGAATATCCCCTCACACGACGGGAATAATACCTATTGTCCCAAGTGCGGGAAGCTTTTAATAAAGCGCATCGGCTACGATGTGCTGGAAAATAATGTCGCAAACGGAAGATGTTCCTCTTGCAATGAGGCGATCCCGGGAGTCTGGCAGTGACAAAGGAGGAAAGATGGATACGCGCAAAGAAGGGATGACCAGGAGGGAATTCCTGAAAAGGAACATATTGATCATTGCCGCGCTGGCCTTGTTCGGCTCGCCGCTAAAAGCGTTTGCCGGTGTTTTTAAGAGCAAGGCGGACGGCAGCAATGTCTCGGATAAAGAAGGCCGTTATTACAGGAGATTGGCCGGCTGATGAAAGACAGCGCGAAAGAACTTGAGAGGATAATAAGGCCCGTCGCCGCGGAACTCGCCGCGGTGAAGAGCAATTACTCGCACCAGCTCAAATGGCAATCCGAGCCGATACGGGGGATAGGAAGTTACCTGTCGAAGGCGCACGGCAAATTCTTCAGGCCTACGCTCGTGCTGCTTTCGGCCAAATTGGGCGAAGGCGATATGGAGAAGGCCGTATCGCTCGGCGTGGCGATAGAGCTTATACATGCCGCGAGCCTCGTGCACGACGATATAATAGATGAGGCGGTATTAAGGCGCAGCCAGCGGACGATAAACAGCAAGTGGGGCAACGCCGTCTCAGTGATAGCCGGTGATTATCTTTTGGCGCGTGCCTTCGACATAGTCTCGAAGCTCGACGAGCCGGGGATAATGACCGTGTTCTCCAAGACGGCCGCCAGGATGTGCGAGGGGGAGCTTGCCCAGCTGGCGAACACCTATAATTTCGATATTACCGAAGACGATTATCTCGATATAATAAAAAGGAAGAGCGCGTACCTCATCTCGGACTGCTGCGCAGCCGGCGGCATGCTCGGGCGCCTCAGCGAGGATAAGATAAACCGGCTCGCGGCTTACGGGCTTTATCTGGGCGTGGCGTTCCAGATAACGGACGACTGCCTTGACCTCGTCGGGGAGGAGAGCCAGCTCGGGAAAACCGTCTGGCAGGACATGGAGAAGGGAAAACTCACCCTGCCCATAATATTCCTATTAAAGAACGCCGGCAGGAAGGGCAGGATGGGTATAGTCGAACTCATCACTTCGGGCGGAAAATCTTCCCACCGTATACTGAGGGAGAAGGCGTTGAGCTCCGGGGCGATATCGCGTTCAAAGGGCATAGCGTCGGATTACGTGAAGCTGGCCAAGAAGAAGCTCGCCGACGGCGACGGCATGCTCCGGAAGACCTTTTGTGAGATCGCCGATTATGTCCTGGAGCGGAAGAGTTGATCCCCGCCCGCGAGTAATACCAATACCGCAAGATTCACGAATCCCGCAGAGATGCACGCGAACTCGATCCCCTTGACAGGTATCATTATCGCGGCGGTTATCAGCGAGCCGGCGCACGCGCCCAGGAGATCGACCGCGTAGATCGCCGGCGCCGCATTCCCGTTGCTGCCGCCGGAACATATCCTGTTCGCCATAGTGAACTGCAGCCCTCCCAGAAGTCCCGCGGCCGCCGGCAACAGCAGGAAGAGGCCCTCAGATATCCAGCCCAGCCGGAATACGACGGGAAGGAGCAGGCAGTATGCGCATAGGCCGGCCTGGATATTGAAGTACTGCCTCGCGAGCCGCCCGTCATTTTTTATCAAATTCGTGCCTATAAAGCTGCCGCCGGCAAGCCCCAGCATGAACGAGGCGAATATAAGCCCTATTTTATAATATACATAGCCGTATGCCGACTGGAAGGCGAGTATCAGGACTACCTGCAGCAGCATTGTCGAGAAACCGGACGTCCCGATAGAGACGAAATACGGCATTCGTTTTAAAGAGGCGTTCCTCCCGCGCAGAAGCGCCAGCCCGATGAAGGCAAAACCCGCGATGCCCAGCATTATCCCCCAATTGAAGGTACTCAATCCCCGGAAGAAGGACTTGAGCCGCGGGTCGACCCGCTCCGACCAGAGGACCATGTCATAATAATATCCGACGGGCCGCAGGTCGAAGTTGATCTTCGCGCCCCTCGCGCCTTTTATCGCGGCCTCAAGGTATTCTACGCGCATCGGGTCCAGCTTATCCGGCAGGTAATGTTCATTTACGTATTTCAGGTTGAGACCCCTCTCCTTGGCCCTGGCGATAAGCGTCTTATAGTCATATGTCAGTATCCCCGCGGCCGTAGAGGCGAGAAAATAATCGTTCTCCCCGGGAATTATCTTTATATCGGAAAAATGTTTTGAAAGGGTAAGGACGAGGCACTTCAAAAAACGCGCCAGGTCGGCGCTGATGTAATCCGCGGAGGAAGAGACCCCGAAGGAAAATATCCCTTTCTCATCGAGGATGCGTTTTGCTTCGCCGTAGAACTCGAAGGAGTAGAACCTGTTTATCTGCGCCGTGTAAGGGTTCGGGAGGGTAAGTATTATTACGTCGTATCGCGAGGAAGGCGCGTCCAGTGCCAGGGCTCTTTCCTTTACAAAGAGCCTGGCATCAAGATAATGCATCTTTACCCTGGGGTCGGAGAGGCAAGCCAGTAAAGGGTACACTCCGCCTTTGGACAGGGTGTCCCCATATCTTTCTTTTGCCATCTCCACCGATTCGGGATCAAGCTCGACGCAATCGACCGACTCGACGGGATGCCTTAAAACTTCGTCGAGCGCCCCGTTCAGCGCCCCGCCTATAAGCAGGACCTTTTTGGGCGCGGGATGTTCAAGCATCGCGTAATGGACCGACTCCTCGGCGGTCAGAAGATCGCCGGTCGCCGCGGTAAGGAGGCCGTTCTCAAACAGGTTGAACTGGGGCCCGAGCCTGGTGAGCGCGATATTCCCGTATTTGGAATCTTTTACGGAGATCAACTCGAGGCCCTTCCATTGCATCTCCCTCATGCGGAAATCGGCCAGTCCCGAAGGGAAGAGGATATAGATGGCAACGGAATACATGAAGACGGCTGTCGCGGCCCATCTTACCGGAGCTTTCCTCCTGTCAGCCATGATGAGAGCGGCGATGATGCTTAATAAACCGCAAAATAAAGCTATCTGTAAAGGGCCGAAGATATAGATCAAAAGCAGGTTGAAGGCGATGCCTCCCGCGACAGCGCCGAGCGATTCGATCATGTATATTTTTCCCGCGGCTGACGGCGCCGAGCCCGGTTCCGGCGAGGCGAGAAGGCAGCTTACGGCAAAAAGGGAACCGAAGACGAAGCACGCCGGCGCGAGCAGGATGAAGACGGAGAGAGCCATCGGCGCAAGCCCGATCAGCTCGCCGGCGGATACGCCGAGGATGTTCCTCATGTCCCTTATAAGGTATATCGTCGCGGGTACGATCACAGCGACGGAGAGGAGGAGTAAGTGGAATATCCCTTCCCGGAATTTTTTAAATCTCGCCGCGAAACTTCCCGCCGCGACCCAGAAGAGCCACGAGGCGAGCATTATTCCCGCGGATAGCTCGTTGCCGTAGAAGACCACCAGGAGTTCCCGCATCAGCAGGATCTGGACTGCCATTGCCGCGAAACCGAAGATAAAGACCGCAAGATATAAGGGTCGTCTCATAGACAGCATTATAACAATAAAATTTCCTACAAAAAAGCAAATAATTTTAATTGCCGTATTTGATTTTTATGGTATAATCTTCGCGGGTTGGAAGCCGGCTATATCGGCAGCATCCCGCAGTTCCTTCCTTAATGTAACCAGGAGATAGTAATGTTGCTAAAAAAATGCCCAGTAAAGATATACCAGAGTATACTATTTTACTTCGCGGTTATAATCAGCCTGATAACGGCTTATTCCTGCCGGGCAGAGATAGACAGCTTTGTCACGAGAAGCGGTAGCCAGTTCTATTCGGGCGGCCAGCCGTTCTATTACACGGGCACGAACAATTTTTACCTGAGCTATTTCGCCGAGGACGAAACTTACCGGCCGATGGTAGACCGGGTCCTGTCGTCGGCCAAGGAGATGGGGCTGAGCGTCATCAGGACATGGGCCTTTAATGACGGCGGCGCGAACAGGGACGGTTATCCGGTTTCGTGGGCTTACCAGACAGCCCCGGGCGTATACAATGAGAGCGCCTTCAAGGGCCTTGATTATGTCCTGTATAAGGCCGAGAGCTACGGCATACGCGTCCTTCCCACCCTCGTCAACAACTGGGACGATTACGGCGGGATGAACTGGTATAACAGCTTCAGTCCGTCCGCCGCAAGCCATGATGATTTTTATACCGATCCTGCTACCAGGCAGTGGTATAAGGATTACGTCACTACCGTCATGAACAGGACGAATACTTATAACGGCAGGGTCTATAAAGACGACCCGACCATCATGGCGTGGGAATTGGCTAACGAGGCGAGGGCGGAATCAGACCCTACCGGCGCGAAACTGCGCAACTGGCTCGACGAGATGAGCTCTTATGTAAAGGCCAACGACGCGAACCATCTCGTCACGACCGGCGTGGAAGGGTTCTATAAGGACAGGGGATCGCAGTGGTACCAGAACGGTTCGACAGGAGGGGATTTCGTGGGGGACCATAATCTCGCCAATATAGATTTCGCGACGCTCCATGTATATTCCGATTTCTGGAACTGGGATATGCAGCAGGCCCTTGCCTGGATAGAGCAGCACGTCTCCGACGCCGACATCCTGAATAAGCCGCTCATCTTCGAGGAGTTCGGCAAACAGCTGCCCGCAGACGTAAGGGATACATGGTACCGGGCGTATCTCGCCGCGGTCTATGAGGCCGCTGCCAGGGGGAGTTCTATGGCCGGCTCTAATTTTTGGATGTTGGAAGCCGACGGCTCGGGCCATAACGACGGGTTCGGGGTATTCTATCCGGCCGACGCCTCTACCATAGGCATCATAATGTCTAACGCGGAAGCGATGAACGGCCTCGTCCCGGAACCTCCAACGGTCTTTCTATTCCTTGCCTCGCTTTTGTCCTTGTGTTATAATCTCCGTAGATAACACGGAGGTATAAATGTTCAATATCGGTTTCCCGGAATTGATCATCATCCTTATCATCGTCCTCCTCGTCTTCGGGGCGGCGCGTCTTCCCGAGATCGCCCGCTCATTAGGCAAGGCCATCAATGAGTTTAAGAAGGCGATGAAAGACGACGATTCCCAGTCATCCAAAAAAGAATAACCCTCCTTTAAAATGGCTGACAGCAAGATGACACTCGTGGAGCATCTCGATGAGCTCCGCCGGCGCATATTGGTATCGGCGGCGGCTGTGGTAATTTGCTCGGCACTGGCTTTCTGGAAAGTCCGGCTTATCCTGTCATTGCTCATGTTCCCATCGGTAGACCACTTGAATTTCTTTTCTCCTGCCGAAGCCTTCCTGGAATACTGCAAGCTGGCGTTTATTGCGGGGCTTTTTTTGGCGTCACCGGTCGTACTTTACCAGCTCTGGGCCTTTGTCTCGGCCGGTCTTAATGAAAAAGAAAAAAAGGTAGTGATGTTCGCGCTCCCGTTTTCCGCCACGCTTTTTTTAGGCGGCGTCGTGTTTGCGTATAGTTTTGTCGTTCCGTGGGCCCTGCGGTTCCTTATCAATTTCCCCGACCATAATGTATTTCCGATACTTTCGATATCGGAATACCTGTCTTTCGTGATAATGATGCTTCTCTCCTTCGGGATAGCATTTGAACTGCCTGTCGTTGTGATGATACTGTCAAAACTCGGGATAGTCACTCCTTCATTCCTGAACAGGAACAGGAAGTTCGCGGTAATCGTAATATTCATAGCCGCCGCGGTAATAACGCCGACGCCGGACGCGTTCACCCAGTGCCTGATGGCGGTGCCGATGCTGGTTTTGTATGAACTTTCCATTTGGATATCGAAACTCGTATATAAAAAGGGGGACAAGAAATGACTCTTGCGGAAAAGATCGACACTGACATAAAGGAAGCGATGAAGGCCAAGGACGGGATAAGGCTCTCGACCCTGCGTATGCTCAAAGCGGGGATAAAGAACCTCGAGATAGAGAAGAAGGCAGAAAAGCTCGAGGACAAGGACGTGACGGGCATCATATCTAAGCAGATAAAACAGCATAAGGATTCCATCGACGGTTTCACGAAGGGGAACAGGCAGGACCTCGTTGAAAAAGAGGCGGCAGAACTTAAGATACTCGAATCGTATATGCCCAAGATGCTGTCTGCTGATGAGCTAAAACCGATCGTCAAGAACGCGATCGCGTCAGTAGAGGCGAAGGGCCGCGCCGACATGGGCAAGGTCATGAAGGCCGCGATGGAGGAAGCAAAGGGCGCCGCTGACGGCAAGATGCTCAGCCAGATGGTCGCCGAAGAGCTCGCGAAATTAGGGTAAGGAGGGACCTATGGAAACGAAGACCGTAAAAATAGAGAAACCCGCGGAATATAACATCATAATCGGCCAGTCGCATTTCATAAAGACGGTCGAGGATATCCACGAGGCGATGGCCGGCGCTGTGCCGGGAATAAAATTCGGCATGGCTTTCTGCGAATCCTCCGGCGCGTGCCTTGTCAGGTCCACAGGCACGGATGAGGAGCTAAAGAGGCTCGCAGAGAAGAACGCGCTCGCGATCGGCGCGGGGCACTGCTTTATTATAATAATGAAGGATTCCTATCCGATAAACGTGCTCAACGCGATAAAAAATATCCCGGAGGTATGCGGGATCTATTGCGCGACGGCCAATCCGGTCGAGCTTATCATCGCCGAATCGGAGAACGGCAGGGGCATCCTCGGCGTGATAGACGGCGCGAAACCGAAGGGGATAGAGGACGAAGCCGGGATCAAATGGCGGAAGGACCTCTTAAGAAAAATCGGTTATAAAATCCCTTGACAAAGCTTTTTTGGGTGATATAATTCTAATGGTTCTTTTGAAATGGACGTTTTAGGAGGCAGATGGTGAGCAAATATCTCTCAATAATCGGCGGACTGATCGCCATCGTCCTCGGAGTGGTTGGCCTGATAAATTGGTGGGAAGATTATATAGTAGGCTTCCTCAAATCCGGGCTGGTCATAATACTTTTACTCGGCGGGTTGCTCGCGGTCTTCGCGGGGATCGGCGAGATAAAAGACTCCCTGGAAGAGAAGAAAGAGAAGCAATAATAAGTCTCCCCGGACCTCCTTCATTGCCTTCGACTAGAATGTCGACGGTTGGGCGGTTTCAAGCTGCCCGGTGGTGCTGTATGTCGGCTCACCTCAGAGGTAATGAAGGAGGCCTTTTTTTTGGAGTCCCCTTTATGGAAGTTATGACGACATGGTTGTCCCGGGGGGACAACCATGAGCGGACATATGAATACTAAATTACAATTTTCTGCGGGCGGCGTAGTATACCGCAATGCAGGCGCCGAAACGGAGGTCATTGTCCTGACCCGCGGCGAAGGAAAGATATTCTGCCTTCCCAAAGGAAAGATAGAGAGACTCGAGACCCCCCAGCAGGCGGCCCTCCGCGAGATCAAGGAAGAGACAGGCCTTACCGGCTCCATCGGGAAGGAACTCGGGAAGATAAATTACTGGTTCTACTCGGATGAGGACAAGGCCCGCGTCCACAAGACGGTATATTTCTACCTCGTAAGATTCGAATCGGGGAACACCGCGGACCACGACACGGACGCCGAAGAAGTCCGCTGGATGCCGGTAGAAGAGGCCTTAAAGATAATGACTTATCCCTCCGAACGCCAGATGGTCGAAAAAGCCCGAAAGGAAATTCAGTGACAGTATACTTAATTATGGATAACCGGGAATTAAGTATACTGTCACCATAATTAGGGATGAAGATAGATTATAAAAGAGAATTAAATCCCGCCCAGTTTAAAGCGGTCGAGTCCACTGAAGGGCCGCATCTTGTCATCGCCGGGGCAGGCAGCGGGAAGACGCGCACGCTCGTCTACCGCGTGGCCTACCTCGTTGAAAAAGGAATCAAGCCCGACCGGATATTACTGCTTACCTTTACCCGCAAGGCGTCCGAAGAGATGCTCCGCCGCGCCGCGAAATTGCTGGACGACCGCTGCGAAAGGGTCGCCGGCGGCACCTTCCACTCATTCGCCAATATGGTCCTGCGCAAATACGCGAAGCTGGTCGAATATCCCAATAATTTCACGATAATGGACGAATCCGACGCCGAGGACGCGGTAAATATCGTGCGCGTCAAGCTCGGCTTCGACCATCTCGAGAAGCACTTCCCGCGCAAAGGGGCGCTCCTTGACGTCATCTCAAAATCCGTCAACAAATCAGACGACATCGGAAAGGTCCTCGAGCTCGAATACCCGCAGTTCGTCGAATGGGAGAGCGCGATAAAGAAGATAAAAGAGGGCTATATCAAATACAAGCGCGAGAAGTCGCTCATGGATTACGACGACCTGCTGGTGTTTTTAAAAAGGCTGCTCCATGAACACAAAGACGTCCGCTCGAGGCTCTCGGAACAGTATCAGTATATAATGGTCGATGAATACCAGGACACGAACAGGCTGCAGGCGGATATCGTGCGCTTGCTGGCATCGGAGCACGATAATGTCATGGTTGTCGGCGACGATTCCCAGAGCATATATTCGTTCCGCGGCGCGAATTTCAAGAACATCATAGACTTCCCGAAGGTATTCAGGGGCGCGAAGGTGATAATGCTGGAGGAGAACTACCGTTCGACCCAGCAGATACTCGACCTGACCAATGAGGTCATAAAGAACGCCGAGGAGAAGTTCGAGAAGGTCCTTTTCACCAAGAAGCGCGAAGGGAAATCCCCGGTATTCGTCGAAGCGCGCGATGAAAACACCCAATCCAGGTATATCGTCCAGAAAATAATCGAACTGGTAGATGAGGGCGTCATGCTCAAGGAGATCGCAGTGCTCTTCCGCGCAGGCTGGCATTCGAACGACCTTGAGATCGAGCTTGCCAACCACGATATCCCGTTCGTAAAATACGGCGGGCAGAGGTTTGTCGAGGCGGCGCATATAAAGGACGTCATCTCATACCTGCGTATCGCTCAAAATCCTGACGACCAGGTGAGCTGGCACAGGGCCTTGTTATTGATGCGCGGCATCGGGCAGAAGACCGCCGCGAAGATAACCGAGCAGATGATAGAAAAAAATAAGGGCCTGGAGGTCGACAAGGACATTTTAAAAAAATCAGAAGACCTGGTAAACCTTATCGATATGCTGAAAGAATTGAAACCCGGGAAATACCCGCCCGTTGAACTCCTGAAAGAATTCCTGAAATATTACGATCCTCTGCTCAAGGCGAAATACGACGATTTCCACAGGCGCGCGCCGGACTTGAATTCGCTGGAGCGCATCGCCTCGAGGTATAAATCGCTCGAGACTTTCCTGACCGACATGGCGCTCGAGCCGCCGGAGAAGAGCGTCCTCGAGGCGGGCTTACGGGGCAGACACGACCACGCGATGACGCTTTCGACGATACACTCGGCGAAGGGGCTCGAGTGGCACACGGTTTTTGTCATATACGTGGCCGAGGGACATCTGCCGTCGTACCAGTCCATGGACGATAACGACGCGATAGAAGAGGAGCGCCGCCTGTTTTACGTGGCAGCTACGCGCGCGAAAGAGAACTTAGTCCTCCTGAAACCCGCGATAGACCGCTCTGCCCGCTGGATGAAGAGTTATGCCGGCGGCAATACCGGATCTATATTCACCGAGGTCTCGCGGTTTCTCAAAGAGGGAAGTATCCTGGAACGGTTTATGGATGTAGAACGGGCGGGAGAGGGTTTAGATGATATTGAATTTGAGGAAGCGTTTAAGATATAATATAAGGTACGAGCGGGTCCTGCCTGCCGAGCACCTCGTCCCTGTTGCTTCGTGCAACAGGGCCAAGGGCTCCGTCGGCAGTCACCCGCAGCAACCCTAGACCATATTTCATAAAGGAGAATTAAATGTATAAAGTCGTATTACTTCGCCACGGCGAGAGTACCTGGAATAAGGAGAACCGTTTCACCGGCTGGACAGACGTCGACCTATCCGAGAAAGGCCTCGACGAAGCGAAGAAGGCAGGAGAGGTATTAAAGAAGGAAGGATTCGTATTCGACGTCGCGTTCACATCGGTCCTCAAGAGGGCGATAAGGACGCTCTGGATAACCCTCGACGGGATGGACCTGATGTGGATACCCGTATATAATTCATGGCGCTTAAACGAGAGGCATTACGGCGCGCTACAAGGCCTCAATAAATCCGAGATGGCTGCGAAGTTCGGCGAAGAGCAGGTTTTGGTGTGGCGCCGCAGCTATGATACGCCGCCTCCGGCATTAGAAAAAGACGACCCTCGCAGCCCGGCGAAAGACCCGCGCTACAAAGACTTAAATCCGAACGAAATACCGTTGACCGAGTGCCTCAAAGATACGGTCGCTAGATTCCTTCCTTACTGGCACGAAACGATTGCGCCTGTCGTGAAATCCGGCAAACGCGTCATTATCGCGGCGCACGGCAATTCTTTAAGGGCGCTCGTAAAATACCTCGATAACGTATCTGACCAGGACATAGTCGCACTTAATATACCTACAGGCCTGCCGCTTGTCTACGAACTCGACAACGACCTGAAGCCGATCAAACATTATTATCTCGGCGATCCTGAAGAAGTAAAGAAAGCCATGGAAGCCGTCGCCAACCAGGGCAAAGCCAAAAAATAGAAGGCCCGCGAAGAAGAAGCGGCGGGGAAAAGATATTATTGCGGAATTGAAAAAAGATGGTATAATTATGGCCGGACACGCAAGGGCTAAAAATCCCTCGGAGCGTTCGGGATAGTTCAAGGGATGGTGAGCGAAGTCGAACCAGAGGAGAAGATGCGATGTGCGGATCATGCGGTTGCGGAAAGAAGAAACCCAAGAAGTAACCTACCCTAAAAGGGCAAGTAAAATTTGTCCCCGTGAAAACGGGGAGCAGAAGCCCTCTATATAACGCGAAAAACACAAAATAGGGGGTTTTTGCCGACGGAAAACACAATATATAGTATTTTTTCCTTGACACGATACTAGCGGTTGACTATACTGGCGGTTGGAAAGGAGGGTTTGGTTATGGGGGATACGGGTATCAAGAATGGCTTATCAGCCAATTCCAAAAAAGTCCTGGAAAAACGTTATCTAATGAAGGACTCGGAAGGCCGCGTCATAGAGACCCCGGAGGAGCTCTTCAGGCGCGTAGCGCATAACATAGCTTCAGCGGACTCATATTATGATCCAGATTATAAGGTGGCAAAGCTTGAGGATGAATTTTACTCCGTAATATACAACCTGGACTTCCTGCCTAATTCACCGACCCTGATGAACGCCGGACGCGAGCTGCAGCAACTGTCGGCGTGTTTCGTCCTGCCGGTGGAAGATTCCATGGAATCGATATTCGAGGCGATAAAGAACACGGCGCTCATCCATCGTTCCGGCGGCGGCACCGGGTTCTCTTTCTCGAGGCTGCGCCCGGCCAACTCGATGGTAAAGACGACCGGCGGCATCGCGAGCGGCCCGGTGTCATTCATGAAAGTATTCGACGCTGCCACCCACGCCGTAAAACAGGGCGGCACGCGCCGCGGCGCGAACATGGGCATACTGCGTATCGACCATCCGGATATCCTCGATTTCATAAAATGCAAAGAGACGGACAAGGACATAACGAATTTCAACATCTCGGTCGCGATCACCGAAGAGTTCATGAAGAGGGTCGAGCGCGACGAGGAATACGACCTCATTGCCCCGCACAACAAGAAAGTCTTCGGGCACCTGAAGGCCCGCGAAGTATTCGAAATGATAGTCAAGAGGGCCTGGAAGAACGGCGAGCCGGGAATAATATTCATCGACAGGATAAACAAGTCGAACCCGACGCCGAAGATCGGCGCGATCGAATCGACGAACCCGTGCGGCGAGCAGCCCCTGCTTCCCTATGAGAGCTGCAACCTCGGCTCGATAAACCTCTCTAAGATGGTGGACATGGATGCCGCTTCTCCACAGCTCGACTGGGAGAAGCTGCGCCGGACGACGAAACTCGCGGTCCATTTCCTCGATAACGTCATCGACATGAACAAGTTCCCGCTCCCGCAGATCGAGACGATGACCAAGACCAACCGGAAGATCGGCCTCGGCGTCATGGGATTCGCCGAGATGCTCATAAAGCTCGGCGTCCCGTACAATTCCGACGAAGCGATAGAATTGGCAGAAAAGGTTATGTCGTTCATCCAGGAAGAATCGAGGAGGGAAGCCCACGCGCTCGCGTTAAGGCGCGGGCCGTTCCCGAACTTCTCGAGTTCCGTCTATTCCGACGGGCCCAGCTTAAGGAACGCCACACTGACCACTATCGCCCCGACCGGGACACTCTCCATACTCGCCGATACCTCGAGCGGCATCGAGCCGGTCTTCGCCATATCCTATTACCGCGAGGTAATGGATAAGACGAAACTGGTCGAGGTCAACAGGTTATTCGAGGGCGTCGCTAAAGAACGCGGTTTCTATTCCGAAGAGCTGATGCAGAAGATCGCCGAGAAAGGGACGCTCCACGATATAGAGGAGATCCCCGAGGACATAAAGAGGGTATTTGTCACGGCGCATGACATAACGCCGATCTGGCATATCAGGATGCAGGCAGCTTTCCAAAAGTATACGGATAACGCCGTTTCGAAGACGGTCAACTTCCCGCATAACGCGACGCCGGACAATGTGCACGAAGTATACCTGTTGGCTTATAAGATGGGATGCAAGGGCGTGACCATATACCGCGACGGCAGCCGCGAAGAGCAAGTCCTTTATATCGCCCGCACTAAAGAGAAACCTGACGCGGAGAACGCCGAAGGGGTCGAGGCCACGGCAGCGAAGCCCGAAGAGAAGGCGCGCACTTCGCCCCGTCCCAGGCCTGAGGTCATCAGGGGTACGACCACGAAAATACTCACAGGCTGCGGTAACCTTTATATCACGATAAATGAGGGTGAGAACGGGATGCCGTTCGAGGTATTCACGCAGATGGGCAAGGCCGGCGGCTGCGCGGCAAGCCAGCTCGAGGCGATAAGCAGGCTTGTTTCCCTTGCGCTGCGCTGCGGACTCGATACTCATTCTATAATAGAGCAGTTGAGCGGGATAAGATGCCCTAATCCCTCTTGGGAGAAAGGCGGAAGGATATTCTCCTGCGCCGACGCTATCGCCAAGGTCGTCGAAAGGCGCCTGTTGAACAAGAAAGCGCAGGATGCCCAAGCCGCCCAGGCCGGCCAGACAGAACCTGAAGTAAAGGCCGAAGAATTACCCGCCGTGAAGACGAAGAGCAAACTCGGCAATGTCGTAGGCGTCTGCCCGGATTGCGGCGGCGCGCTCCAGCATGTAGAAGGCTGTATGGTCTGCAAAGCGTGCGGCTATTCCAAGTGCGGTTAAATGATCAAACCTGACCGCTGGATCAAAAAGATGGCCCTCGAGGCCGGGATGATTGAACCTTTTATCGACCATCAGGTCTCAGAGGGTATAAGTTACGGCCTCTCGAGTTTCGGTTATGACATAAGGGTCCATGACGAATTCAAGGTATTCGTCGGCACTGGAAATCCCGTAGTAGACCCAAAGCATATCGACCCGCACTCTTTCGTCGACTTTAAGGGAAAAGAGTGCGTCATCCCACCGAACTCGTTCGTCCTCGCGCGTTCGCTGGAATACTTCAAGATGCCGGAAAGGGTGATCGCCATCTGCTTCGGCAAGTCCACATACTGCCGTTGCGGGGTGATCGTGAATATCAGTCCGCTCGAACCGACCTGGGAGGGTTACCTCACCATGGCGGTAAGCAATACGACGCCGCATCCCGCAAAGATCTATTCCAAAGAAGGCATCGCGCAGCTCCTCTTTTACGAATGCGACGAAGCGCCGGAAGTCACGTACAGGGACAGAAAAGGAAAATACCAGGCGCAACAGGGGATAGTCCTTCCTAAAGTAAAATGAGATTAAGCTTACCCGTCTCTGATTTTAACCTCGAACATACGTTGGAATGCGGCCAGGCGTTCCGGTGGGAGCGCTCCGGTGATTTTTACGCCGGTGTGATAGGCGAAGCGCTTGTCAAAGTCGCGTTTGACGGCCGCGCTCTCGCCATAGAAACCGGTTCCCCCGTCAACAGGGATAAGATAGCCGATTATTTTGGGCTCAATGAGGACTTGCCACGCATATATAAGGAAATAGGCGCAGACCCGCACATCAAAAAGGCCATAAAAAAATACCGCGGCCTCAGGATATTGAACCAGGACCGGTGGGAGTGCCTCGCCTCGTTCATCCTTTCATCGTATACCAATATCCCGCGCATAAAAAAGATGATAGCAGGCCTTTCGAAAAGGTTCGGCAAGAGGCTCTCCTTTGGCGGGACGGAAGGTTATTCCTTTCCTCCTGCCTCGCGTATCGCCGGGGCCGGTATAAAGGCCCTCAAGGGATTGGGGCTCGGTTTCAGGGCCGCGTATATAAAGGATACCGCGCAGAAGGTCTCCTCGAAAAAGTTTGACTTGGATGCGCTCGAGGATTTAAACTATACGGAAGCGAAGGAAAGGCTGATGTCGCTTAAGGGCGTGGGCGGGAAGGTCGCGGATTGTGTTTTGCTCTTTTCGTTCAAGAAATATGAGGCCTTTCCGGTAGATGTGTGGATAAAGAGGGGCATCGAGGAGTTATATTTTGACGGGAAGACCGTGGCGCCTAAGAAAGCCGCGGAGTTCGCGCGGGAACGTTTCGGCGCCTACGCCGGATACGCGCAGGAATACTTATATCATTATTTAAGGCACGGGAGGGGGAAAGCATGATAGGGGAGTACAGGATAAAGACGAATATCGGAGTGGGGTTCGGGATACTGGCGCAGATAATCGGGTTTCTGGCAAGTTATTATGTCCATATCGGGATAGTCCTCTGGTGCGCGGCTATCCTTATCTACGGCGGATTCCTGCTGCTGATATGGGGCCTGTGGAATTACGCAAAAGGCAAAGGCTACAAAGGCGCCTGGGGATTACTCGGGCTTTTAAGCATCTTCGGGTTTGCTATACTGGTATTATTCCCCAACAGGAAAAAGACCTAAAAGTAAAAAAGACGGGCCTGGATCCCGCACGCCGCTATCGGTTCCTTCCCGAAGCTTCCTTCAGTTTATTGATAAATCCTTTGTATAGCATATCGTCGGATACGCCGAGGGATTCCGCCTTATGCACGTCGTCCCACGCCTTGCCGTATTCGTCCATCTCATAATATACCCTCGCGCGGTTTATATATGCGTCGGTATAACGGGGATCTATGGCGATCGCCGTGTCAAGATCCGCCAACGCGGCCCTGAAATCCCCCGTATATGCGTATGACAGCGCGCGCCCTTGATAGGCGGCCGCGTATTTAGGGTCTATCTGAAGCGCGCGCGTAAAATCCATGATGGCGATCTCATATTCCTCTTTGTAGCGGTGAGCGAATCCGCGAAGATAATAGGCGGCCGGGCAATTCGGGTCCATGGACGCTATATCATCGCATGTTTTTATAGTTTTATCGTAGTCACCGGCGCTTAAAAACCGGGTTGCCTGCGTCAAAAGCTGCGCCACCTTCTTGTTGCCGGCCGCAAAAGCCGGCGTATTACAAAAGACCAGTATAATAGTGACGAAAATCCACGCTTTGGGATCAAAAAGTCTTTTCATCTTCATCTCCGTTTAATTTTTATGATTATATCATAATGCCGCGGCCGCGGAATAGAAATTTATTGCTAAATCTGGAAAAAGTGCTTGACAATTATTTTCTTTATGTTAATATTAAATCAAACAGGGAATCATTTTAGGGAATAAAAACCTGAAAGGAGGGGTAAGATGGGTCAAGGGCAGACGACATTGAATTTGATCGTCACCACCTGGAGCCAGGTATGGTCGAATTTGGCTAATTACCTGATACTTCTCGTAGGCGGATTGATACTTCTCGTTATCTTCCTGATCATCACGAAGATCGTCGAGAAGGCCATTGTTCAGGTACTTAAGGTCGCCCGCTTTGATGTCTTATCTGAAAAGGCAGGTATCGCGAGCATACTCGCCAAAGGCGAGATCAAGCATACCCTGTCAGAGTTGATCGGTATGGTGGTCTATTGGCTGCTGGTTCTGGTGTTTGTGATCATAACACTGAACGTAGTGGGCCTCAAGACGTCCGGTTTCCTCGATCAGGCGGTTGAATACGCCGGTAGGGTAGTACTTTCGATCTTTGTTCTGGTCCTGGGTCTTTTCTTTGCTGCTTTGATAGGTTCGATAGTAAGGACCATGGCTTCAAACGCCGGGATAGCGACAGCAAAGAACCTCGGATCGATAGCGCAGGTAGTCATAATCGTCATAACGGTACTTACGGTCCTCCCGATGCTCGGTGTCAGGACGTTCATATTGGATACCGTGGTAGTGGTGGCATTGGCGGCGACCGGATTAGCTTTGGGCTTGGCGTTCGGCCTCGGCTCGAAGGATATTGCCGGCAAGATAACGTCGGAAATTGTCGACAAATGGAAAAAGAGATAATTCCGGAGGAACGAGCAGTAAAAGTTGGATAATTTCAACTAGGTTTTTAAAAGAAGGGACTTCTAAACGGGGAAGTCCCTTCTTTTTTTGTACCCCGGGAAGATAAATTATGGCAAATGTTGCGGTGAAACGCAGAATGGGGCACAATCCCCGCACCTCAAAGGTGCGGGGTAAAATAGTGGGGTTGACCTACGACGTCAAGCCCGACTATGTATTAAAGAAAGGCGATCCGGAAGACGCCAATGCCGAGTTTGACCATCCTGATACCATCGAAGTCATAAAGGACGCAATAGAATCCGGCGGCCATAAGGTCGTGAAGATCGGCAACGTGCGTAACCTTCTTCGCCGGTTGAAAAAGCTCGATGTCGACATCGTCTTTAATATAGCCGAGGGCGTAACCGGGCGGAACAGGGAATCCGAGGTGCCCGTGATATTGGAGATGGCCGGAATCCCGTTCGTCGGGGGCGACGGGCTTACGCTGGGCCTGACGCTCGACAAGATAATGGCAAAGAAGATCCTCATCTCCGAAGGTGTGCCTACGCCCGCGTTCTTCGAAGTCTCCGATGTCAGGGATATCGACGGCGTAGGAATAGACTATCCCCTGATAGTCAAGCCGAAGCAGGAAGGCTCGAGCAAGGGGATAAGCGACAGATCTATCGTAAAGAACCGCCGCGAGCTAAAAAGGCGGGCGGGTTGGGTAATACGGACTTATAAACAGCCGGCGCTCGTCGAAAAATTTATTACCGGCTCGGAATTTACCGTACCTATCATAGGAACCGAAAACCCCGAGGTGCTGCCGACGGTCCAGATCAGCATAGACGGAAAGACAAACCTAGGCGACCTCTGCTACACCTTCTCGAGGATAAAGTCGGACACGTTGAGCTATGTATGCCCGGCAAAGATCACCAGGGACCTCGACAAAAAGCTCAAGGCCGTAGCTTTAAAGGCCTATAAGGCGGTAGAATGCCGCGATTTCGGCAGGGTAGATATAAGGGTGGATAAGAACGGCAACCCGTTCGTGCTCGAGATAAACCCGCTGCCGTCGCTCTCTACCGAGGATGTCTTCATGACAGTGGCCAGGAACATGAAGATATCATATAACAGCATAATAAGCAGGATACTCGATCACGCGCTGGAAAGGTACGGGATTAGATAAGATGGGACTTAAGGTAGCCCTTACATATAACCTGAAGAGGAAGACCGGCAATACCGGCCTTCCCGATGATTATTATTCTGAATTTGACAGTAAGGAGACGATCGAGGCGATAGCAAGCGGACTCCGTTCCGGCGGCAATGAAGTATTCCTGGTCGAGGCGGACAAGGGGCTGCTGAACTGGTTCCAGAACAATAAAGTAGACATGGTATTCAATATAGCCGAAGGGCTTAACGGCGAATCGAGGGAATCGCAGGTGCCGGCGATACTCGATTTTCTCGGGATACCGTATACGGGTTCGGGAGTCATGGCTTTAAGCGTCTCGCTGAACAAGACGCTTACGAAAAAACTTTTCGAGCAAGCGGGGATACCGACGCCGAAATACAGGCTTGTGACGGATCCGGCGTCCGTCTCCGACGAAGGGCTTAAATATCCGCTTATAGCGAAACCTAACAGCGAGGGCTCGGGCAAGGGAATAACTATGGCCAGCGTCGTCCGGAATAAGACAGAGCTCATCCGCGAGGCCGAGAGGACCGCGCGCATCTACCAGCAGGAGACGCTCGTCGAGGAATTCATCGACGGTAAAGAGCTGACCGTTGGCATCCTCGGCAATTATCCGGCCGCCGCGATGCCGATACTAGAGATAGATTTCTCGAACTGCAAGGCCTCGGGCGAATTTTTTTATACATGGAAGGTCAAGGAGTTCGAGAAGGAAGTAGAGGAGAGTAAGGGATTGACCCCGAACTGGCATTGTCCGGCGCGTTTGAGCGCGGCCGAGGCTAAGACGGTAAAAGAGACCGCCCTCAAGGCGTTCCGCGCCATAGGCTGTGTCGACCTTTCCCGCGTCGATATAATGCTCGGGAAAGACGGCGTCCCGTATGTCCTGGAAGTGAACCCGCTGCCGGGATTGGACCCGGTAGATTCTAATTTCCCTTATATATCGAAATGCGCCGGGCTCAATTATCCGGACCTGATGAACAGGATACTCGAAGTTGCTGTCGAAAGACACAACAAAAACAAGAAGCTGGCCCTACAAGAAAGGAGTTCACGTTGATAAACGCCTCTAATTCCTTGGCAGAGCACTGGAAGGACGTGCCTGAAAGCGACTGGGAGGATTGGCATTGGCAGATAAAGAACAGGATAATGACCTATGACGGCCTTAAAGAGGTCATTAAGCTCACCCCGTCCGAAGAGATCGGGGTCAAAAGGTCGAAGGGCCGGCTCCTGATGGCGATAGCGCCATATTGGCTTTCGCTTATAGACGAGATGAGGCCGACCTGCCCCATCAGGAAACAGGCGATACCGACGGCCGAGGAGTTCGATGTCTCGGCTTTTGATATGGAGGACCCGTGCGGGGAGGACAAGGACTCGCCTGTCCCCGGGCTCGTCCACAGGTATCCGGACAGGGTGCTCCTGCTGGCGACTGAGAAATGCGCGATGTATTGCCGCCATTGCACGAGGAGGAGGATCGTCGGGTCGGAGGCGCACCTGACAAGCCCGCAGAATTTCGAGAAGGCGTATGAATATATAAGGTCCAACCGCAGGATACGCGACGTCCTGATCTCCGGGGGAGACCCTCTCATGCTCCCGGACGAGACGCTGGACGATATCATTAAGAATTTGAAGGATATCCCGAGCGTAGAATTCGTCCGCATCGGGACGAGGATGCCGGTTACGGTACCGATGAGGGTGACCGAGAGACTGGTATCGATGCTTAAGAAATATTCCCCGGTATGGATATCGCTCCATTTCAACCATCCGAAGGAACTGACAAAACGCTGCAGGAAGGCGTGCGATATGCTGGCAGACGCGGGCGTGCCGCTCGGGAGCCAGACGGTGCTGTTAAAAGGCGTAAACGACAGACCGTCTACGATGCGCAGGCTCATGCACGAGCTCCTTAAGGCCAGGGTGCGGCCGTATTACATTTACCAGTGCGATCCGGCGAAGGGCATTAGCCACTTCAGGACACCGATAGCGACCGGGATAAATATAATGGAGAAGATGCGCGGCCATACATCGGGCTACGCGGTCCCGACGTATGTCGTCGACGCGCCCGGCGGGGGCGGAAAGATACCCGTGGCGCCGAACTACGTCATATCGCAGGCAAAAGGCTCCTTTACCTTGAGGAATTTCGCCGGACAGATATTCACCTATCATGAGCCTGTAGAGGAAGGCGAAGTGGTAAGGGTCAATCATCAGGGAAAAACCGCGAAGCCCTACGCCTCGGCTCAGGGCAAGAAGGACGTAAAGACGGCTGAGACGAAACCAGCCGCCGCATGATGATAAGCATGGGCGCAAAAAAACTCTTCATATCGATCGCCGCGGCCGCCGCCTTGCCGTTATTATTCCTGGGCTGCGGGCCCCAGCAGAAACCCGAAGAGATAAAGGCCGCGCTGCTCGAATTCGACCCCTCTTTCAAGGCTGCCCTCGATAAAAAGGCCCAGGTAGATTCCGGGATAGAGACAATGAACGGCGAATTCCGCGCGAAACAGGGCGAGATAAACTCGAAGATAATGGAACTTGAAGAGGAGCTCAAGGCCGCGAGGAAGGACCTTTACGCGAAGACCCGCGACCTTAACGCCAACCTTGACCCCGAGAGGCAGAAGATAAACAGCAAGGCCGAAGAACTTAAGGTGAAACTGGCCGGCAAGGAAGCTAGGGCATCATCCATCAGGAGTTCGATAAAAAACCAGAAGGGGCTGCTCGATAATAAGAAATTAAGCCTCTCGACGCAGGAACAAGCCGAATTGCAGAACAATGTGGAGAAAGCGAAGCAGGAACTGGCGCTTCTCGAAGAAGAGATAACCTCCCTCCGCCGCGAAATCCAGCTTTACAGGCAGGAACTAAACCTGCTAAAATATTAATCATCCCTATTTTACATTTAATATGATTAACCCCGCAACTGCGAGAAAATTTGTTTCAAATTTTCGAAGCGTTTAGTTGCAGGGGTACACATCAGAAAGGTTGAAAATGACCAGGATAAAGAGGGCGCTTATCAGCGTTTCCGACAAAAAGGGCATCATTGATTTTGCCAGGGGGCTTGAGAAGCTCGGTGTGGAGATCATCTCGACAGGCGGGACCGCGAAGGTCCTGAAAGAGAACAGGATAAAGATCCGCGCCATCTCGGACGTGACGGGTTCTCCCGAGATGCTGAGCGGGCGCGTGAAGACCCTGCACCCCAAGATCCACGGCGGGATACTCGCGCGGCGCGGCGACAAAGAACACATGTCCCAGGCCAGGAAGCACAAAATAGGCCTGATCGACATGGTCGTCGTGAACCTCTACCCGTTCGAGGATACGGTCAGGAATCCCAGGGTCAAGCTCGATGCGGCCGTAGAGATGATAGATATAGGCGGGCCGGCGATGATACGCTCGGCCGCCAAGAACTTCGATGATGTCGCCGTCTTATGCAATCCCGACAGGTACCTCTGCGTGCTGATGGAATTGCAGAAGAACGATTGTTCCCTTTCGGATGACACGCGCGAGGCGCTCGCGTTGGAGGCATTCGGCCATACGGCGAAGTATGACGCGGCGATATACGCTTTTTTAAGCGGACGTTTGGGCCGGACAAAGGACAAATTCCCCGACCTGCTCCATCTTGTCTTCGAGAGGGCGCAGGGCCTGCGTTACGGCGAGAACCCGCACCAGAAGGCCGCCTTCTACGCAGACGCGGTAAAACCGGCTTACGGTTTCGGGAATATGAAACAGCTCCATGGCAAGGAACTCTCGTTCAATAACTTCCTGGACCTGCACTCCGCGGTCCAGATAGTAAAGGATTTTGCGGCTCCCACCGCGTGCGTCGTCAAGCATAATTCTCCCTGTGGGGTCGCTTCATCCCCGAGGCTCTACCAGGCGTATAAAGACGCCTTTGCCTGCGATACCCTTTCGGCGTTCGGCGGCATAGTGGGCCTCAACAGGAAGGTCGACGTAAAGACCGCGAAAGCGATATCGGATTCGGGGTTCCTGGAATGCGTGATCGCCCCCTCTTATGAGGCCGGCGCCCTCAAGGTCCTGGCCGGGAAGAAGAACGTGCGGATAATCGAATATAAAGATATTGGAAAAGGGCCTGAACGCGGCGTCTATTCATGCGATGTAAAGAAGATCGAGGGCGGGATGCTTCTCCAGGAGCAGGATACGCTAGAGATCGCCAAGGCGGACCTGAAGACGGTGACGAAAAAAAGCCCGTCGGAGAGCCAGGTGAGATCCCTGCTCTTTGCATGGAAAGTCGCGAAACATGTCAGGTCGAACGCGATAGTCATCGCTAAGGGGGAGAAGACGGTGGGTATAGGCGGCGGGCAGCCGAGCAGGGTCGATTCGGCGAGGATAGCGATCAGGAAAGCGGGGAAGAGCGCGAAGGATTCCTGCCTCGCGACCGACGGGTTCTTCCCGAAGCCGGATTCGGTGCAATTAGCCGGTAAAGCGGGCATATCCGCTATAATACAGCCGGGCGGCTCGATAAAAGACGAGGATTCGGTCAAGGCCGCGGATAAGGCCAGGATCGCGATGGTGACGACCGGTGTAAGGCATTTCAGGCATTAACCTCATATGACCTATCAGGAAGCGCTAAAATACCTCGATTCATTTATAGACTACGAGAAACGCGCCGCATTCGATTACCGCGCCGCGATGAGACTGGGCAGGATGCGGGCACTGCTCGACGGGTTGGGGAACCCCCAGCGCAATTTCAGGTCGATACACATAGCCGGGACCAAGGGCAAGGGTTCGACCTGCGCGTTCGTATATTCGATATTGAAAGAGGGCGGGATAAGGGCCGGCCTGTATACATCCCCGCATCTGCTGGATTTCAAGGAACGCATAAGGATATCCTTCCCGAAAGAGAGGAATATCGAAGAGGCCGAGGTCGCGGCCCTCGTGGCGAGGATAAAGAAGTTCCTCGACAATTTTTCAAAATCATCCAGGTTCGGTCCGCCCTCCTTCTTCGAGGTCTATACGGCGCTGGCCTTCCTCTTCTTCAGCATAAAGAAAACGAATATCGCCGTGATAGAGGTCGGGATGGGAGGCAGGCTCGACGCCACGAATACTCTCGATCCCCTGGCTGTAGGGATATCCCCGGTAAGCCTCGACCATACGGACAGGCTCGGAGAGACCGTTGAGGCGATCGCGAAGGAGAAGTGCGGCATAATAAAAGAGAATTCCACCGTCGTCTCCGCCGAACAGGAACCGGCGGTATTGAATTGCATACGCAAGGCGGCCGCTGACAGGAAAGCGAAACTTTACCTCGTGGGCAAGGATATATCTTACGAGACGCTTACGGCGAGCCCGGAGGAACAGACTTTCAATGTCCGCGGCCTATACGGCGAATACGCTTTACTGACAACTCCTCTCCTGGGGAGGCATCAGGCCGCGAATGCCGCAGCCGCCATCGGGCTGATAGAATCCCTGAGGGCGCGCGGCATAACGATATGTTCGCATAATATAACCGGCGGCATAAGGAACGTCAATTGGCCGGGCAGGCTCCAGGTCGTCTCAAGAGCGCCGTGGATAATACTCGACGGCGCGCAGAACGAGGCGTCGGCGCGGGCGCTGAAGGAAGCGCTGGGCGGCATATTTGCTTACAAGAAACTCTACCTGGTCTTCGGCGTATCGTCGGGTAAAGATATAAAGGGGATGGCTCGCAACCTTTTTCCTCTCGCGGATGAGATATTTTTCACAAAAGCCGATACGCCGCGGGCCATATCACCCGATAAGATCAGGAAAGGTTTCCCTGATTACGAGAAGAGGTCGGTCGCGACATTCAACGTGAAGGAAGCCGTGGAACTGGCCCGGCGCCACGCGGGAGAGGAAGACCTTATACTTGTCACAGGTTCGCTGTTCGTGGCAGGCGAGGCATTGAGATGTTTAGGCAGGAAGGGCGTGCCGTATGAAAAAACAGCATAGGGTAGATACCGAAGATACCATAGCGGCTGTTTCGACGCCGTTAGGGGAAGGCGCTATCGGGATAATACGCCTGAGCGGCAAGGACGCCGTCAAAATAGCCGACGACGTATTCCGTTCAAAAAAAGGCAAACTTCCGTCGAGCTTCCGTTCTTTCACTTCGCATTTCGGCCATGTCCATGATAAGGATACGGTCATCGACGAGGCTTTATTGACCGTGATGCGCGCCCCTAACAGTTATACCAGGGAAGATACGGTAGAGATAAGCTGCCACGGCGGCGTTATGCCGTTGAGGAGGTCGCTGGCGCTCGTGCTGGAACGCGGATCGCGGCTCGCCGAACCCGGCGAATTCACAAGGCGCGCTTTTATCAACGGCAGGCTCGATCTCACGCAGGCCGAGGCGGTCCTCGATATAATAAGGGCCAAGACCGACGCCTCTCTCAGGGCTGCGTTGGGCCAGCTCGACGGCAGGCTATCGTCCGGACTTAACAAAATAAGGGACGAACTCATCTCGATATCGGCGAACATCGAGGCCTCCATAGATTTTCCCGGTGAGGATATAGAGATAATATCAGAGGCGAAGATAGGCGCGCGCCTTGGATCCGTAAAACGGGAGGTCCTGCGGCTGCTGGAGACGGCGGAGAAAGGGATCATGCTCAGGGAGGGGATATCCTGCGTCATATGCGGCAAACCGAACGTCGGGAAATCAAGCATCCTTAATGCGCTGATCGGCAGGGAGAGGGCCATAGTCACTCACATACCCGGCACGACGAGGGATACCATCGAGGAATTCATTAGTATCTTGGGGATCCCTTTCAAACTGGCGGATACGGCCGGCATCACCCCTACCGAGGACATAGTGGAAAGGGAGGGCGTGCTGAGGAGCCGCGAACATATCGAGGCCGCCGACCTGGTCCTGCTCGTCCTCGACGCGAGTTCCCGCCTTACGGACGAGGACAGGGTATTGCTCGAGGATACGGAAGGCAGGGAGAGGATAATAGTCTTGAACAAGATCGACCTCCCGAGGAAGATATCATTGGCTGCCCCCCGGAATGAAACGGTCGCGGAGGTATCGGCGAAGTCAGGCGAGGGGATAGACGGGCTTGAGAAGAAGATGTCTGAAAAGGTCTTCGGCGGCGGGGTGCGCGCGCCTGAGGGCGCAATAGTCGCAAACGCCAGGCAGAAGGACGCGCTGAGGCGCTCGTACGAATCGCTGACGGAGGCGATCAAAGCGGTAGACGGAAGACTCTCGCCCGAATTGATAGCGATAGAGCTCAGGGAATCGCTGGATTGCATAGGCGAGATGGTCGGAGAGACCGTGACCGACGATATACTCGATAAAGTATTCTCGCAATTTTGTATCGGAAAATAAGACAGAAAGGAAAGGCCGGGAAACGACATGGACAAGAAGAAGATAATGAAGGCCGTGACTATGATACTCGAGGCTGTCGGCGAAAACCCTAAACGCAAGGATTTGCAGGAGACCCCGCGCAGGGTCGCGGAGATGTATGAGGAGATATTCGCCGGAATAAGGCAGGACCCGGCCAGGGAACTCGAGGTCGTCCTCGACCAGAAACACGAGGAGATAATCCTCCTTAAGAATATTCCTCTTTATTCCGTGTGCGAACACCATTTGCTGCCGTTCCTGGGGAGGGCCCATATCGCCTATATCCCCAAAGAGGGCAGGGTGACCGGATTAAGCAAGCTGGGAAGGGCGATCGATATACTCGCCAAGAGGCCGCAGGTGCAGGAGAGGCTTACGACCCAGATCGCCGAGGTGATAATGCACGAGCTCAAGCCGCGCGGATGCATGGTCGTGATAGAGGCGGAACACCTCTGCATGTCGATGAGGGGCCTGAAGAAACCCGGGATATCGACCGTCACGAGCGCGGTCAGGGGCGTATTCCGCTCCAACGAAAAGACGCGCTCCGAGGCGCTCTCCCTGATGAAATCGTGATTTTTTATTATCAAGCCCGGCAAAAATATAGTATAATACATACCAAATATGAATAACTCAGTCTTCCTGGTCTTCCAGAACAAGGTTTTTTTGGCCACGCTCCTTGGCTGGGTGACCGCCCAAACCATAAAGATAGTCATAAACAGCATCAGGGAGAAGAAATTTAACTTCCGCTGGGTGGTGAGCACCGGCGGAATGCCCAGCGCCCACTCTTCGGGAGTGATGGCCCTGGCTACCGCCGTCGGCATCCAGCAGGGATTCGATTCGGCGCTTTTTGTCGCCACTCTGGTCTTCGCCGTTGTCATAGCCTTCGACGCGCAGGGTGTCAGGCGCGCCACAGGCCAGCAGGCCGAGATCCTCAACAAGATTATGGATGACATCTACTGGCGCCGTAAGATACAGGAAAGCAGGCTCAAGGAACTCATCGGGCACACGCCTTTTGAAGTATTTGTAGGTTCGTTGATAGGGATAGTGATCGCCGCAATCATAATGCTGTAGAAAGGGGAGACGCTGTAACATGAAGATCAAAGCTTTTTTGCCCGCGGTAGTTATCACGGTAGCCATAATAGGACTGTTAGTGATATTCCTGCCGAAGATGCAGCTCGGCTCCAAGGAAGGGGCCCTGATAAGCGGGGCGCGGGCGCTTGATAAGGAAGGCAGGTCCGAAGAGGCCATAAAGGAGCTCGAAAAGGTCATCGCCGCATACCCCGACAGCAAGAAGTCCGGGGATGCGCTCATCTCGCTCGCTGCGCTCTACGAGAAACAAGGCAAGCTCTCCGAGGCGAGGGACTCCTACAGGAAGGCATACGAGTCATATCCAGACCCGGGAATAGTGAATACCGCGAAGCCGAAGGCGGAAGAGCTCAGCATGAAGATACTCTTCTCTCCGATCGTGGACAGCGACAGCAAGGAATATACCGTCCAGGCCGGCGATACGCTGGTCAAGATAGCGAGGGTCTTCGGTACGACCGTCGACCTTATCAGAAAGTCCAATAACCTTACCGGCGATAACATAAGGCAGGGGCAGAGGCTGAAGGTCGTGACCTCGAGGTTCAGCGTAGTAGTCGATAAATCGCAGAATATACTCATGCTCAAGCAGAACGATAACGTGATGAAGACCTACAAGGTCGCCACCGGCCTGAATAACTGCACGCCCGTAGGCACTTTCAAGATAACGACGAAACTGGTCGACCCGGTCTGGTATAAGACGGGCGCGGCCGTCCCTCCGGGAAGCCCGGAGAATATACTGGGGACGCGCTGGATGGGCATTTCCAAGGAAGGATACGGTATTCACGGCACGACCGATCCGTCCTCCCTCGGAAAACAGGTGACGGCCGGCTGCGTAAGGATGCTTAACAGCGAAGTCGAGGAACTTTACGGTATATTGCCGGAAGGCACAGAAGTCACGATAGTCGACTAAAGAGCCCATATGAACGGAATCGGCCTGGATTTCGAAAAACCCATACTTGAGCTCGAACGCAAGATCGAAGAGCTCAAGAAATTCACTTCCTCGGAGAACATAGACCTCTCCACGGAGATAAAGAAACTCGAGGACAAGCTCGACAAGGTAAAAAAAGAGGTCTTCGAAGGGCTCACTCCCTGGCAGAGGGTCCAGATCGCCCGCCATCCCAAAAGGCCTTATACTTTAGATTACGTAGGGCTTATCATGACCGATTTTTCCGAGATACACGGGGACAGGGTCTTCGGCGATGATAAGGCCCTTATATGCGGCTTTGCGAAGATAGACGGACAGAAGGCCATCGTCATGGGCCACCAGAAGGGCCGCGATACCAAAGAGAACCTAATGAGGAACTTCGGTTCCGCGCATCCGGAAGGGTACAGGAAGGCTATGAGGGTGATGAAGATGGGTGAGAAGTTCAAGCTGCCTGTGATAATCTTCATAGATACGCCCGGCGCTTATCCCGGCATCGGCGCGGAAGAGAGGGGACAAGCCGAGGCGATAGCGTTGAACCTCATGGAGATGGCGCGCATAAAGGTGCCGATCATCTGTTTCATCATCGGCGAGGGCGGTTCAGGCGGCGCGTTGGGAATAGGTGTAGGTGACAGGATATGCGTCCTTGAGAACGCGTATTATTCCGTGATCTCGCCCGAAGGCTGTGCCGCAATACTCTGGAAGGACAGGGCAAGGGCCCCGGACGCGGCGAAGGCCCTAAAATTGACCGCGCAGGACCTTTTGGGGCTCGGGCTTATCGATGAAATAGTGCACGAACCTCTGGGCGGCGCCCACCGCGACCCGGCCATGACAGCGGCCGCGATAAAAGAAGCCATAAAAAGATATCTTAAAGACCTTTCGGCCCTGGCGCCGGCTGTTCTCATAGAAGCCAGATACGAAAAATACAGGAAGATAGGAGCGTTCTCAACGGAATGAAAGATCTCGTCTTCGAGATACCGAGTGATCCTAAGTATATAAAACGCGCTTCAGCCAAACTGCTCCGCGCGCTCAGGGAACTCAAGCTGGACAAGGAGACGCTCTTCGACATAAGGCTTTGCCTGGAAGAGGCGGTCATAAACGCCATAAAATACGGCAACAAGCTCGACGACAGGCTGCCGGTCGTTATCAGCTACGCGTTTTCCGGGGGGAAGATCGAGATAACCGTCCGCGACCAGGGCGCGGGTTTCGATTACAAGGCCACGCCTGACCCTCGCTCCGACGCGAATATACTCAAGCACGGCGGCCGCGGCATTTTTTTGATAAATAACCTCATGGACGAGGTCAGATATAATGATAGCGGAAACGAGATAAAAATGATAAAATTTATAAGCGGAGGTAAAGCCCATGGTAGTAAAAGATAGGAAGGTCGGAGACGCGGTCGTGCTGGAAGTAGAGGGCGAGATAAATTTCAGCTCATCCCCGGATTTCAGGAAGGCCTTTATTAAGGTCCTGGATTCGAAGGCGCAGAAAGCCGTCATAAACCTCGCCGGAGTGGCTTATGTCGACTCGTCCGGACTGGCAACGCTCGTCGAGGCGCACCAGAAGATAAAGAGCATAGGCGGCAAGCTTAAGCTCGCCAGCCTCACTCCTAAGGTGAAGAGCTTGTTTGAAATAACCAAATTAGAGAAACTTTTCGAGATATACGCCACAGAAGAGGATGCCTTAAAGTCCGCTTAAAGAGGATGAAGGCTATATGAACATATTGCAAGCTATAGGCAGGGCTACCCTGAGCGCGGGTACGGCCATATGGGACGTGTTCGCGTTATTTTTTAACACCCTCTACTGGCTGTTATTCGCGCCTTTTATAGGCAAATTTATCGGGAGGCGGTACATCTTCCAACAGATGGTCTTCGTCGGCGTTCAGTCCATCCTGATAGTATTTTTTGTCACGTTGTTCATAGGAATAGTCCTCGCGATGCAGGGCGCGTACCAGTTGGATAAGCTCGGCGCGGTGAGGTTCGTGGCGGCCCTTATCAGCGTCTCCATGTGCCGTGAGATGGGGCCGGTGCTGATAGCGCTCGTGGTTGCAGGGAGAGTTGGTTCCGCGATAGCGGCGGAACTAGGTACCATGAAAGTGACCGAGCAGATAGAGGCGCTGGAGACGATGGCCCTCAACCCGGTAAGGTTTTTGGTCGTGCCGAGATTTTTAGCCCTCCTCGTCATGCTTCCCGCCCTTACGATAATGGGCGACCTGGTAGGGATGTTCGGAGGGTATCTGGTCGGCGTCTATAACCTCAAGATAAGCCCGGGCCTTTATATAAAGACAAATTTTGAATTCCTCGTGGCGAAGGATGTGATGACCGGCCTTTTAAAGAGCGTCGTCTTCGCCATAATAATATCGATAATCGGGTGCTACCAGGGCCTTAATACTAAAGGCGGCGCCGAGGGTGTCGGGCGCTCGACCACCCTGAGCGTCGTCATTAGTTTTATACTCATAATCCTGGCCGACGCGATATTGACCGGTATATTCTATTTCGCGAACGTGTAAAATGGCGGATAAGATGGAAACAGTCATAAAGATCGAGAACCTCGTGAAAGCGTTCGACGGGCGCCGCGTCCTGGACGACGTAAGCCTCGAGGTCTGTAAAAGTGAGACTTTGGTCATCGTCGGAGGGTCCGGCTGCGGCAAATCTACCCTGCTGCGCCATATAATAGGGCAGTTGAAGCCCGACTCCGGGAAGATCCACCTCTTCGGAGAGGATATAACCCGCCTGAAGGAGAACCAGATGGACCGGCTGAAGAAGCGTTTCGGCATGCTCTTCCAGTCGGCCGCGCTGTTCGATTCTCTTACCGTTGAGGAGAACATTGCCCTCCCGCTCAGGGAGCATACCAAACTCGACGAGCATATCATAAAGATAATGGTAAAGATGAAATTGAACCAGGTAGGGCTTCGCGGTTTCGGCCATCTTATGCCGTCGCAGCTTTCCGGCGGCATGAGGAAGCGTGTCGGCCTCGCCCGCGCCATAGCATTAGACCCTGAAATTATATTCTATGATGAGCCGTCAGCCGGGCTCGACCCGGTCGTTACCGCGGTCGTCGACAAGCTGATAGTCGACCTCGGCGGCGCGTTATCTATCACGTCTGTCGTGGTCACCCATGACATGAATTCCGTCTTCAGGATAGCCGACAGGATAGTGATGCTGTATAAAGGCAAGGTCCTGCAGATCGGGACGAAAGACGAGATAAGGAATTCCAAGAACGAATATATCCAGCAGTTCATAAACGGGACCATAGAAGGCCCGATGCAGTTCTTTGCGCCTGATGAAGGATACCTCGAAGAGTTGACAAAATAAAGGAGCAATGACATGGCTAAATTCAATAACGAGATAAAGACAGGCATAGTCGTCGTGGCCGCGGTATTAGTGTTTATGTATATCTCCGCGATGATGGGCGGCGGGAAGAAGGTTGTCGGGGGCTACGACCTTAATGTCATATTCAATTACGTAAACGGCCTTGAAGATAAGGCACCGGTAAAACTTGCGGGCGTAAACGTGGGAGAGGTGAATAAGGTCGCGCATATCTATGATAATGACGAGACGAAGGTTCTTGTCCAGCTCACCCTCAACGGCGGTACCAAAGTCAGGGAAGATTCAAAGATAATGATAAGCACGACCGGGCTGATAGGGGAGAAATACATCGAGATAACCGGCGGGAAAAAAGGTTCGCCAGTCGTCGAAAAAGGCAAGACATTGACAGGGATCGACCCGTTCGTTATGGAAGAGCTCATAGCTAAAGTGGATTCCGCGGTGCAGGATTTGCAGAAGCTTATGGGCGATGCCGACACCGTCCTCGTAGAAAATAAGGACGATATTAGGGCTACGATAATGAACCTCAAGGATTCATCCGCAAACCTCAAGGACTCTTCCGAGAACTTAAAGGAATTCAGCGACGAAGTGAAGCGGAATCCCTGGAAGCTTCTCATGAAAGGCAAGGAAGTCCCGCCAAAGTCCGGTCCCAAGAAGTAATAACAGAAGAGGAAGGATATGAGGCTTAAATTTCCGGTATATTTTTTGTTGTTCAGTTTCCTGTTCTTTAGCCCCTTGTCCCTTTGCGCCAAGGAGCTGGAAAGGGAAGCGAGGGTGATCTTTGCCAAAGGCGACGCTAAAGTCCAGAGGGCCGGCAAGGCCGAATGGGTCTCCGCGAAAAAAGACATGCTTCTAGCCGCCGGCGATACCGCCAAGACAGGAAAGGGCGCGGCCATAGAGATCTCTTTTGATAGCGAGAACAAGAACCTGGTCAGGCTTGAGGAGAGCTCGACACTTGTCCTGCGCGGAAAGATGCTTAAACAGATCGAATTGCCCCAGGGCAGGATACGCTCGCTGGTCAAAAAGCTTGATAAAGAGACTTCCTTTGAGATAAAAACACCCACCATCATCGCCGGGGCAAGGGGAAGCGGATGGGATGTCTCCGCTTCCGAAAAAAGGGATAACGTCAAGGCCTTTGAGGATGAGATATTCGTCCAGGCTTACGACCAGGACGGTAGATTAATAAAAGAGATCCTGGTCAGGGAAGGGTGGGAGGTGATGATAGACAGGTTCCAGGCGCCCGGCGAACTCATTGAGCTGGCGGATAGGGACAAGCAGGACTGGAACTCATGGCGCGACGACCTGAACGACCGCCTGCAGCCCGGCGGCGAAAAAGAAATAGACAGGTCCGGCGAATTTAATGATATCCAGGCGTTAGAAGCGGCGACCGAAAAACGGGACGATTTTAAGCAGGACCTCCGGGAAACGGAAGATAAAAAGATAATAAACGACAGGATCCGGCAAGAGGGGACGGTTGGAGGCGGCGGCGGTCAAGTCGGAGGCCCGCATTATTAACATATCCATAATGCCGCATAGGGAGATAATGAATAAGTTATCAATGTTTCTTTTCGCGCTGTTTTTAGTATTGATATTCCCTTTTCCTGTAAATGCGGCTGACATGAAGGAAGAGCAGACGACCGAAAAATACCTCGGAAAGTCGGAAGAGAAGGCCTACAAGAAGGTCGAGGCAGTAAAAGAGGGGCAGAGATACCGGACGAAATTGCTGGCCGCGGCGATCCAGGGATACGATAATAACGTCTTCCTTGACCCGCGCAGGGCCCAGGACACGTTCTCAGAGGCCATCGTCGACGCCGGCGTCTCATATCCGTTAAGCGGCAGGTGGGATGTCACCGGCGGGATATCGGCGCATAACATAACTTACTGGAAGGAGACCGACGCCAACCTTACGGATGTGGACTTAAAATTCGGTTTCGACGGGAAACTCCCGGGCGGCATGACGCTTACGGCCTACAATGACGTCGAATTGGTCGAATACCAGGCGAACGCCGACGGCAATTACCTCGGCGACAAGGTCGGGCTGGTGCTGAAACAGAAGCTGCCGAATAATTTTTTCCATTCGTTCAATTATGAGTATTTCTACAGGCATTATTCCGACATGAGGACGTTCGACGCCTCGGGCATGATATCCGACCATAAGAGGCAGGACAGCAGGAACACCGTCTACTACGACCTGGGCGTCTATTTGAAAAAGACGATGTTCAAGGTCTTCGGCGAATATTACTACAACGACTCCAACGACAGTTTCCTCGATTATTACGATTATGAATCCCTGAGGTTAGGCTCCTCTATGGTATACCTCCTGACCGGAAAGATGAGCGCCTCTTTTTCATATTACAGGCAATTCAGGAATTATTCGGGCAGGACTATCCCGGGAGATCCCACTTACGCGGAGAAAGACAGGACCTGGGTCTCGTCCGCGTCGGTTTTTTACGATATTTACAAGAATGCGACTTTAGGCCTCAGCTATTCATACAGGCAAAACCTCTCTAATAACCCTACCCAGAAATACTCCGGCTCCATCACCTCCCTGGGGCTTTATTGCAGGTTCTAGCGTAACTTCTTTTTCCGCCTTCCGAAAATATTTCAAAAATAATTGAAAGAATTTACCCAAAACTTACGTCTATATAGCTGAAAGGAGGGCATGCAGATGCTCAATTTCAGCGTAAAGAGGCTGTACAGGTTCGACGGAGAAGGCTCGCTCAAGGCGTTCGCGGACGTCGCCATCGGCGAGGAGTTTCTGGTGAAGGGGTTCAGGGTGGTTGAGGGTAAGAACGGATTATTCGTATCCGGCCCCCAGCAGGCCGGTAACGACGGCAAATGGTACCCTACGGCCTACCCGTTAAATGACGAAGCCAAGAAAGAGATCGATAAGGTTGTGATGGAAGCCTTTGGAAGTGGGGAATAAGGAACTGGGGGACCTCGGCGAGACGCACGCGGCGAGGTCCCTCGCCTTAAAAGGCTACAGCATAATCGCGCGGAAGTTCCGCTGCAGGTTCGGGGAGATAGATATAATCGCGATGGACCGGGGGACGCTTGTATTTATAGAGGTCCGCTCCAGGTCGGATGACGGGTACGGGCTTCCGTACGAGACGATAAACCATACCAAGAGACAGCATATTAGGCGGGTCGCGGCCGCCTTTCAGATGAAATATGGTCTTTCGGACCATGATTCAAGATTTGACTGTGTTTCGGTGGTCTTCGACAAAAAGGGCAATATAAAGGATACTGAAATCATAAAGGACGCATTCTGGAGCTAAAATGCTTGCGAAAATAGAGAGCAGGACAGTGTTGGGGATAGAAGCGAAAAAAGTGGATGTTGAGGTGGATACCAGTGGAGGCCTGCCGGGTTTTACGATAGTCGGCCTCCCGGATACCGCGGTCAGGGAAAGCAGGGACAGGGTCATCTCGGCGATAAAAAATTCCGGTTTTAAATTGCATCCGAAAAAGATAACGATAAACCTGGCGCCGGCGGATCTGCGGAAAGAAGGGGCTTCTTTTGACCTGGCCATAGCGTTGGGCTTGCTCGTCTCCGCCGGGGACCTGGAGCAGGGCCATGTGGACGGAAAAGTATTTTGCGGCGAGTTATCGCTTGATGGCAGGCTGAGGCCGATAAACGGCGCCCTGCCTATCGCGATATGTATTTCGGAGAACGGGGGGAATGATTTTATCCTGCCGTCGGAGAACGCCAGGGAGGCGGCCATCGTCAGCGGGATCTCGGTCTTTCCGGCGAGAGACCTCGGCGAAGTGGTGAATTTCCTGAAGGGCAACGCGAAGATCGAACCGCTGAAAGTCGATCTTGCCGGGGTGCCGAAGCCGTCGTCCGGCGGTTCTGATATCGATTTCAGCGACGTAAAAGGGCAATGGCACGTAAAGCGCGGCCTCGAGGTAGCGGCTGCCGGCGGCCACAACGTCCTTATGATCGGCCCGCCCGGCTCCGGCAAGACGATGCTTGCCCAGCGGCTGGTAACTATATTGCCAGGGCTATCCTTCGGGGAGATGCTCGAGACGACAAAGATCCACAGCGTCTCGGGGCTGCTCGACAGCAGGAACTTCCTGGTCTCGCGGCGCCCGTTCCGCATGCCGCACCATACGGTCTCATATGCCGGCCTTGTCGGGGGAGGCAAGGTTTTAAAGCCCGGGGAGATAAGCCTCGCGCATAACGGCGTGCTATTTTTGGATGAACTCCCGGAATTCCATCGCGATGCTTTGGAGGCTTTGCGCCAGCCGCTTGAAGGCGGGACTATCACCGTTTCGAGGGCCGCGTATAATTTCAGTTACCCGGCCAAATTCATGCTCGTCGCCGCGATGAACCCCTGCCCGTGACCACTCATTCCACACACAGCCTATCAAGCTTTGGTTCAGGGTTTCTCGTCATTCAGACAAGACATCCGGAGAAAAGATACGCAAGTGTAGGCTCGAGAAGGGGTTAAGGCAGGTAGACCTTGCAAAGAGACTCGGAGTAGATGAAATGACTATTGTTAATTGGGAGAAAGATAGGACAAGGCCAGTCAAAAGGTATAGAAACAGACTAAAGTATTTGGGCATAAAGTCTTAGTTGTCACGACAGTCGGTTTGAGCTGTTTTAGGTGCAGACAGAAAGGGGATTGTAAAATTGGGAAGAGGAGTTTCGTATGATATTTCGCTTGACAGAGTATCTTAAGGTTAGTAAAATAGAAAGCACTTATGGGAAAGCAAGCTTTGCCAAAAAACTATATTTATATCCTAAAAATCTTAAAAATTAGCCTTGGTATTGACCGAGGCTATAATTGTCTATAGAGAAAACACTTCCTTAAAAAACAATAGAGGCATTGATTTTAGTTAATTTTTGAGATATACTTTAAGTACAGGAAGGTGATTAAAATGTATAGCGAGAATACAAAAAGCGTATAACGGGGTTAATTAGAAGTTTTTCTAGTTATAAGAGCACGCCATTCGGGCGTGCTTTTTATTGGATTAAAGACGGAATCTTCTTGTATTTTTGGCCAAAAGTGGTTGTTCACAGGGATAGATTCAAGCAGTTCCATAACTTCTTCAATCGGAGCTTCTAATTTAACCTTACTGCAAGCCATATTCCATTTAATAGCATAAACATCGTTTGGTTCTTTTGTATATTTGAGTCCAAGGGTATAATATTCAAGTGCTTTTTGACAATTCTCCTTATTTTTATCCAAGTTGTATTTATCCACAGCATATAATAAGCCAAGATTATAGTATGGTTTTTGAAAAAATTTATTAATTTTTATTGATTTTTTGTAATAATCCTCAGCTTTAACTATATATTCATTCCATTCAGATGAGCCTTTAGTGCATTTTTCTGTAGCATAATATGAACAAGCATTTCCATAAGCATTTAAAAATACGTCCGTTTTATCCCCCAAAATATTTTTACCTAATATAAATTTTTTGTGTTCTATCTCTGTTAATTTTTCTATTTCTTCAAAGCGTAAAATAGCTCTCGCATAATTACCTTGCCATAAGAAGAAAATACCAATTTTAAGTAAAGAATTTTTATATAAGTTAAAATTTTTTGTTATAGGTAAAAACACGGGCATAAAATATAACTGGTGGTCGTAATTAAGAAATTTATTTTCATCTAATAATGTAGGCGCTATTTTTGTTGTTAATGATGGGTCGGTGAGGTATCCGTATCTTTCTTCTAACTCCTGAGATTGTTGACGTAGCTTATTTTCCATAGTTTTATACAATTTACCTGTTTGGTCAAGGTCGCCTTTAGCTCTATGTATTGACCTATATAATTCTGCTAAGTTAGAAAATCCAAATATTCCCAGGATAGCGATTACTATTCCGACCGCACTTAAAAGCTTCCAAATTCGGCCTAAATCCGTATCAACATTATTTTCTATTCTACCTAAGCTATCTAAATATTGTTTATTAGATAAAATGCCATTCTCTAAATATGCATCCTTTAATTTGCCTATTTTCGCATCTATTTTTTCTTCTATAAGGTTAGAGATATCCGAAGGCGTATTGTTGCTCTCAATATTCTTATTTGCAGGATTGGGGGATGGATTTTCTGAGATAGCATTACTAGCATAGCTACAACCACAGATAAGGCTAATAAATAGCAATAATAATATTGTTTTATTTACCATTTAAGTATATTCCCTTAACAAACACTAATCTGGAATTTATCATACTCTTAATCAATTGAGAAATCAAACATATTTACCATCTTTTAATAATAAAAAATTGTCATTAGAGTCATCCCTATTCATCATACGTATGAACTAATAAATAATCAAATGAATTTTGTTTCGTAATTTATACAGAATGCGAAGTTCAACAAGGTATCCAAGCACAAATTATACCCTAAAATTAAGCAAAAAACGAAGTTAAATTGTCTATCCCTAAAAAGACCCAAGAGTGCTTACAAATGCCCCAGAACAGCCAAAAAAGGGTTGAATTGAGGCTCTCTTAGTAGGATAATGAGACTCCAACCGCAAAGGGGCAGTTATGAGGTCAAAATCAGGTTAAATTCGTAAGGTAACCCTCTAAATAGGGGGTTACCTTTTTAATTAAGAAGATGGCAGGATAATATACGAAGAAAAGAAATCGGAGAAATAATATGAAAGACGAAACCGAAGATTCTGATTATTATGAGCCACGAGATAGAATAGATGACGTAGAAAGCAGGGTGGACGGCCTTGAGAGCAAAGTAGATGACCTCGAAAATGGCTTGCATCGTAGCGGAGATGGTGGTTGTATGGGCTGTCTTGTATTTATATTGTTGATAGCAGTTATTATATTATATCTCAGATGATACTGATTTAATTCTCGGTAAATGACTACAGGAGCAAGGAATGAACATTAAGAAAATCGTAGCAAGAGAAGGATTAATATTAATAGGGATTATATTAGCAGCGTTTATTATGACGGCTGAGGTCATACCAGGAAGCAACGCTAATACTTCGAATGCAGGCTATATGTTGTTCTTTTTTGGTTATCCTATTTACCTCGTATTTCGTTTCGTCATTTGGGCGATAAGGACATTGAAGGGGAAATGAATCTAAGCGAATTTCTTAAAACAAAAGGTTTGAAAATTGAGAGAAGAATGTTTGTTGTTAGCATTCTTAGTATTCTTATAGGTTATATTGGTGTAACGTTATGGTTAAATGCTATTCGTGCTACTGCTCCACTTTGGTTTGTGTGGGTGTTAATAATAATACAATTCACTTTATATTTTTCAATTTTTAATGTTAGCTACCAGCGTTCTAAGGTTTGCGGTTATAAACGCTTTAGTTTAATTATTTTCCTCGTTCTTGGTGTTTTAGGCAGAGTAAACGATTGGGAATTATTGATTATACCCCTACTCATAATAACTATGTTTATAGTTTCGGCAAGAACAAAGAATATTTCAAGAGAATGGCAAAACCAATTTAAAATTTAGTTAAAAAGTGAGGTTTGCTTATATGAAAAGAAATCCTATATTTTTAATTGCAGGCATAGTGTTATTTATAGCATTGGGAGATTTACCGTATTCGTATTATCAATTATTGAGGTTCTTTGTGTGTGGAGTAGGAGCTTATGGGGCATATTTGACTTACCAAAAAAAGGAATTTGGCTGGGCTTGGGTATTAGGGATTGTTGCCTTATTGTTTAATCCATTTATGAAGTTTTATTTCGGAAAAGAAGCGTGGAGGATTGCAGATTTAATTGGGGGCATCATTTTTATTGTTTATTTTATTAAATCGGTGAAGAGATGAGACTTCCAACGAAAAAAGAGCTCCTAGAGTTACATCTAATGATATGTATTAGCGGTCTTGCTTTTGTTTCCCTCTACTTGCTCGGGACAGGATTATTGGGAGGCGGGGGAGTTTTCCTAAAGCAATGGATGTGTGCAATCGTTGGCTGGATTGGACTCGTGGTTGCTGTTAAACTGAATTCCATACTTCGTCCAGAAAAGAAAAACTAATTCTCAATTAACTTAACAACCTTCTTAGGGAGGGATGATGGAACTTGTTGTAAATATCGCTATAACCGTGTGTTATATTTTTCTCTATCTGTCGTCTCTTATATTTGTTTGGAATTTGATATTCAAGCCCGAGCGGTTAGATTATGACGAGTGTGGTTATGGACGAGGAAGAATCACTTTTGCGATTATTATTGGAGCGGGTATTTCATTGTTGTTAATCTTATATATTGGATTGGATAGAGCGTTCTTTTTTATTCCCGAGTCTTGGACATTAGGAACTAATGAGGACGGTGAGCCGAATTCAGTAAAAGGAGGATTAGTGGGAATTTTATCACTAGTCTCCGCTATTTATATTATGAGTGCAGTAATTGGACATAGGTTGAATAATTATCGTAAAAAGATGACCCTGGAGGACAATAAATGATTTACTTTGGAAGCGTCCCATCAGCTGTATTATTTTTTATGGGGATATTTCTTTATGGAAAACATTGTAACTGGAGGAAACTTAAAGAAACCAAAATGTATTTAATAAAATTTTTAACCGTAATAGTATTGGCTGTGCTATTCAAAAAATTGTTTAGTTTTCTTAACTCCATCCCTGACATATCTCGTGATTTTACAGATACTCTCGAAGTTATCCTCGCAATAGCGATAGGAATAATTTGGTATAAGGAATATAAAAAGATAAATAAACGAGAACCTCCAGCTAATATGATACCTAATGAGAATTTGAAGAAAAATGAAATTCTAAAGGTGTCTTCTAAGGATGGATATTGGACTTGTCCTTCTTGTAATGAGAAAAATAAAGTATTTCAGGATGCTTGCTCTAATTGTGGGCAAGAAGTAGACAAATGAATAAAAAACAATTAATAGTTGCTTGGGCATTAAAACTGTATTGAAGAAATGAGGTGAATATGATTGCTATAGGAGTGATTGCAATTGTAGCCCTAATACTAATCGGGCTTAATATAGAAAAACTCGTTAACAATGTCGACTCTACAAATAAATACCTCAACGACATTAGTAACAAACTCGATAATATTATAGAACATAAAAAGGAATTGAATAAGGATGCATAGTGGGCATTGAGGGAGAGATAGTATGAAGAAAAAGATAATGAAGAAAGAGATTAAACGTCGAAAAGGTTATTTATACTACATTGATAAACAAACTGGGCAATGTCGTGGGAAAATGTCTGGGCGTAGCAGCAGGGGAGGTAAATTTACAGCACCCAGACCCCCGAGGAGGGCACGTTGAGTAATCAGTTAATTGAAGAATATAAGAAAATAAATTCAGAAATAAGCAATAGGGTAATAACCCTCTCCTTGACCGTTCTCGCATCAATTTTTATCATATGTGATAAATATGGAATTCAAAGTTGGTATTTAATAACACTTTTAGGGTTTATCTTGACAATAGGTGTTCATCTTGTTAGTAGCATCTGCTCCTCCAAGCATTATGAGCTTGTGATAGACGGGAAAATTAAAAATTACGACTTTAGGAATAGCAGATGGGGAATATGGGCTGAACGACTTTATTGGACATTTATTGTTTTATTTGTTGCATCAATGACAGTTTTTATTATTGCTATTTTGATTACTATCAAACTACAGACTTACTAATCCAGGAATATGAATTAGGCAACATTACAAAAGGAGGTAATGAATGGGCAAGACATTTAAAATCGGTAGAAGTGCTATAACAGGAAAGTTTATGTCAGTAGCAAGAGCCAAAAGCCAGAAAAATACTGCAATAGTTCAAAAGATTAAAAAGTCTAAGTAAGCGAAGGAAAAAGACGTTGTGGAAATTTGCTCAAAAAGTCGCAAGCGTCAGGCTTGAAGTGTAGGATAACGCTTTTTTTATTTATGGAGCATAACTTGAACATTTGGAAAACATTCCTTAAATGGGTAGATGAGAAACATCTTCAAGTTCAATTTGCCCTTACCGTAGTTACACTATTTCTTGCTATCGCAACATTCTTGATGGCAGGATTTATGTTTTGGCAGGCACGGATATTAAGAAACTCGGTTTTGGCACAAAAAGACAGCGTAGACATTCAGATAAAAGAGTTAAGTCTTGGTAAGAGACCATATATATATGTTGAGATTGAAAATGTCTCCATTAAACCACGCATAGAGGTTGATACCAAAACAGGCAAAATTTCAACTTATTATATGGTTATAGCCGAAGTTAAATTTAAGAACGAGGGAATCATACCAGCAGTTGTTACCAAGGTTTCATATTTTGTAACTACCAGTGCCGATAAAAGGAATCTTGATACTCCGAAGTATTTTATTGACAATCTGGGTTCTTACCCCTATCCGACTATCGTATTTCCAAAGCAAGAAAACTTAAAGTTTAATTATGGTGCTGATTGTTCATCTGTGGCAGAACGAATTTATTTCAACGTAGTTATTGCTTACGAGGGTTATAGAGAAAAAGAAAATGCAACCACTAAAACTTATTGGTATAGTTTCACATCAAAATATGCATCTATCGGAACCCCAACGATTCAGAAGATTCCTTTGCCTGATGGTAAAGAAGACCAGGTGTCTATAATAGCCTTTCAGATAATTAAACTTGAGATGAAGGGTGACTGGGATAGGGACACAGATTTCGATATTCCAAACGTTTATGAACCTAACTGGACAGTAGAAGAAGAGCAATTAATAAAGCAAAGAAAATTTCTAAAATAAACGACCGAGAGTTTTTAAAAAGGAGAGTATTGTGAAAATAGGCGAATCTAAAAGGATACTGGTTGGCTGGGGTAGAAAAAACGGAAGAATCTGCTATTTCCTGTCCCACAGAACCCTGAAAAAGGCAATCTGTTGCAATCCCGAACACCTTCAAGTCAAGTTGAAGGCATTGACTGACTCGATTGACGGCGGGCAACCTAAAAAGAAACGCATATGAAATATCTGATTCCAGTCGTGCTAATATTTATTATATTTGGTTGCTCTAGCAGGGAGTATGACCCAGAATATCTCAAAAGAGCCGAGAAGCTGCCCGAATATGGTGTGGTCTATGTCGGTATGCCCAAAGAGGACTTGGCGAAGGCTGGCTATACCGAATACCTCCAGATGGGCTACCACAAAGAAGGCACAGACGAATGGATTACCTTCAGCAATTGGACGTCCAAAGAGCGGGGAGACACGATTACTTTTTATATGAAGGACGGTAGGGTTAAAGGGTGGAAAGAAAATAGCAGAAGGAGTAGTCGATGAATAACGAAGATAATATAGAAAATAGACTTGTCGAAGAAACCAATAGAGAATATATAAATTTATCTAAATGGATGATAGGCTTATCTACAGGAGCAATTGTTTTTTCAGTTAGATTCATAAAGCCTGAAACGCCCCAATATTTGAATTCCATATTAATTTATGGATTAGGCTTTTTAGTCCTCAATATTATTACTGGAGTTATATTTGTGAGATTACGAATCGATGCCCTGTATTATGAACTAATAGATTTAAGAGCAAAAAGTGAAATTAGCGGTCTAAGCAATAACAATCCCGAAGAGGAGATAGAAAGGGGAGGGAAAAAGACTAAAGTTAAGGACATATTGAAACACGATGATTGTGTAATTAAAAAAGCAAATAAGAGATTTAAGATAATAAATGATGTCATAGTAGTTATCCTTCCAATACACCAATGGTCTTTTTTCTTCGGCATATTATTTATAGCAATTTTCGGAGGAGGTGTTCTATACTAAAACTAAAGGACTCGCCATTTCTGTATTGAAGCCGATATTAAATAGTTAGCCAAGCGTCGGGACAGATGAATATAATTAAAATTCCAGATATTGATTCAGTAAAAAAAATACTTTTAGAGTGGGTTACTCGTCACCCACGCATTACAAGAATTTATCTGTTCGGTTCTTACGCAGCAGGAAGAATCGGGTGTCCAAGCGATATTGATATAGCCATCGAAATAGAGGATAAAGAAGGGGATACTGCATTTGGCTATTGGTGCTCTCAAGGAAGTAAGTTGCAAGGGCAATTGACCGAACTGTTGAATTATCAAGTAGATTTGGAATGGTATGATGCGGAAGAAACCCCTACCGTTAAAAAGGGATTGGACGTCGGCAATATTGTGATTTATGAAAAAGGGTGAGGTTTAGAATGTCAAGCGAACTTAAAGACGTATTACTTCCTCCAGATGAGTTGTTGCTTCTTGAACCAGAAGAAATCGCCGCTTTTCTATTGGACTACCTTTGTGGTAGCGTGGAACAGCAAAGAGGACATCTGAATAGACATAATTTTACGCTAAATGAAAACATTTCAAGATATGCTGGTGACAAAACAAATGAAGTCGGAAAAGCGATTATGGAAGCGTGGTGTTGGCTTGAAAAAGAGGGAATGATTGCCCCTACCCCGAATATGTCAGGCAGTGATTGGCGATATGTAACCAAGAAAGGTTTCAAGTATCGCAAAAAGGTCGACTTAGACACTTACAAAAAAAATTACTTACTCCATAAAGAGGCATTAGATGGTAATCTTTTTGACAATGTTTATAACTTATTTATACGAGGCGACTATGACACGGCGGTCTTTAGAGCCTATAAGGAAGTTGAAGTGAGGGTGAGAGAAAAAGCGGGCTTACCAGATGATTTATTAGGCGTCAACTTAATGAGAACAGCGTTCAATCCAGACAACGGCAGGCTGACAGATGTGGACTCTCTTCCTGCAGAACGACAAGCGACTTCTGACCTCTTTGCTGGTAGCATAGGGTTGTTTAAAAATCCATCAAGCCATCGCAAGGTTAATTTAAGTGACCCAAATGAAGCGGCAGAGATTATACTCTTCGCTAATTATTTATTGCGGATAATAGATAGGTGTGATGTTAATTCAACAGAATAGCAATATGAAGAAAATAAATCCAAAAGACAAGCCGTTAGAAGTATTCTTTGAATATGAGCCTACACCTGTAAAGGCGGGACAACTTATTATATAGTAGGGGGCTATATGCAAGAAGAAGTCTGTATAATATGTGGTAGCCAACCCAAAGAAATAACCGATATGCCAGAGCGTCAAGCCAAAAGGATTACTTGTCCTTTATGCGTGAGTTATATTGTTTCATATGAGGCATTATCCGATAAGATAATTGATAGCATATCTAAGGAAGATAAAATTCTATTTTCAGGATATATAAGAGAGAATGCCGAACAAGGAATTATCTTGCGATTACTGTCTTCTGATATAATGCAAATTCCAGAGAAAGTGGCTTATTACAAGAGGTTGGCAGTTAAAGATAAACTTGATATGCTTATATCTTATTTTGCACGGCGTTCAGACTATATTGGACAAGAATTCACAGTAGAGTATTCTACTGAATTCACGAAATTTTTCTGTAAAAACCCAGAGGAATTAAAAAACCTGGCTATCTATCTTAAAGACAATGGTTTCGTAGATTTTACTACTGCTGGTAGACAATATTCCATAATACGATTGACAGTCAGGGGTTGGCAAGAATACGAGCATATTAAAGAACCAAATATTCATAGTAGAAAGGTTTTTATAGCAATGAGTTTTAAAGATGCCGCTTTGAAAGATATTTTCAAAGCGGCGATAGCAAAGGCTTGCGAAGATTGTGGCTTGAGTGCCGTAAGGATTGATTTAATAGAGCATAATGAGAAAATTTGCGATGAAATTATTGCTGAAATTAAAACATCACGATTGCTAATAGCCGATTTTACTGGGCAACGACAGAATGTTTATTTTGAAGCAGGTTTTGCATTAGGATTAGGAATTAAAGTAATTTGGATTTGTAAGGATAGCGAAAAGGATGAGTTACATTTTGACACTCGGCAATATAACCATATTTTATGGAAAGATGCTGAAGATTTGCATATTAAATTAGTCAACAGAATAAAAGCAAGCGTTCTCTAATCTTATTTGAAGTTTAATAGTTTAGATACGCTGATGTTAAAGGCTTTGGCGAGTTTTTCTAACGTATTTAAGGTAGGAGACGACGGTTTCTTGCCTTCCAGTCTCTGGATGTATTTGTATTCTAGACCAGTCGCACCGGCAAGTTTTTCCTGAGTCAGTTTCTTCCTCTTCCGTAGTTGCCTCAGCCTATTTCCGAATCTTATATTAATGTTTTCCACGCCTTAATTCTCCCATAAGTATCCTTACCTTGACACCCACGATAGTGGGTGATACAATCTATACAGATACTTCATTTTACGAAAAAGGGGGCTAAAATGAAAAAATGTCCTTACTGTGCCGAAGAAATACAAGACGATGCTATTAAGTGCAAGCATTGCGGAGAAATGCTTGATAAACAAGGGGCTAAAACAGGCTCAAAGAAGTATGAGTGCGAATGGGTGACTTGGAAAGGAAGCTTCGCCGATACCGTAGAGGCCAAGAATGTTGAAGAGGCGGCAGAAATACTGGCTTCTAAAAATCCTATACAGATAAAAACAATCAGAGAGGTATTTGATGACGGCCAAAAGGGAGCGGTATATATCCAGTGCCTTTCCTGTAAGAAAATGATGAGTATAGATGCGACTACCTGTCCTCACTGTGGCAAGACAGGGGGGCTTTTTCCTTTTTATAGCCTATTAGGGTTTATAGGTGGCATCTTGTTATTTAATTTTTTATTCCCAACTGAATCTGTTTTCCAGTCAGTATTTAGCCTGCCTTTCTGGGGATTTGCTTTAATCGGGATGATTATCGGCATTATTATGGATATAAGGCGGAAAAACAGTATGAAACATCAGGCAGGTCAATCGCAACAAAAAGGGCCCTTTGGGTTAAAATCATATGGGAACTTAATGAGAAGCGGTAAAGAACTCGATAAGGTATCCGGCTTCGACAAGAAAAGCATTTTCAGGATTGCCGGAGGGGTAGGCATAGCAATAGCGATTTTTGTAATAATGTGTCTTATAGGTTACTACAGGATAGAACATCAACCTATCCCAAGCGTTAAACAAAGCGTGGTTCCAGCAATGCCCAAAACCGATTCTTTTACCGTGCTGGATTGGGATTGGGTTACATATAAAGCAAGTGTCGGTGGAAAGACTTACACAGTAGGAAATAAAAACATAGCAGGCAAGGTCAAAAATAATTCAAATAAGCGATACTCTTACGTGCAAATAGAATTCAATCTTTATGATAAAGACGGCAACCACGTTGGCACAGCATTAGATAGTATAAATAATCTTGAACCTAATAGCATATGGAAGTTTCAGGCCGTGCCTCTTATGTCAGGAACAGCAGATGTGACAGGGGCAAAATTAAAGGGTGTTTCCGGCTTCTGAAGTTATCAACAAACCTAATATAATATATTATAATATATAACACTAGGCACAACAAAGGGTTATGAAAATACTACTTGACATAATATCAGAATGTGATAAACTAAAACTGTCTTTGAAAATTTATTAGTCGTCGTTGCGAAAGCAGTAATTACAAACCCGCCTAAACACGGGAAAATTTGGCGACATTCTGGTAACCACAAGGTTATCGGGATGTCGTTTTTTGTTCTATACAACTATTAATTTGAAGATAATGAAAGAGTCAATCAAGAAAATGGAAATTATTCTCTCTGAAATAGAAATCATCCCAATTAAACCCCGAAATGGTTTACTCGCCTTCGTCAGTTTCGTCATAAATAAATCTTTCTATGTCGGCGATATTGCGCTGTATTCTCTCCTAAGCGGGAAAGGCTTCAGGCTTTCTTATCCAATCAAGATTTTGAAGAACGGTCTTAGAGTAAACTGTTTCCATCCCATAAATTCCCAAGTGGCGGAGGATATTGAAAAACAGGTTACAGCAACCTATTTAAAATTAATTGAAAAAGTAAAGAAAAAGAAAGAAGAGGTGACAGATGGGTAACAGCAGTGAAGTACTTAAAAGATTTGCCTCATCGAAGTCAAAATATTTTGATTTGCCGGATGGGGAAGAAATGAAAGTGAAGTATCTTTATGCCGAAGAAGTGCCTAATAACTTTGACGGCGGAAAGACAATTCTTATCAGATATCATTTGGAAGTAAACGGCGTTGAGCAATACTGGGATAGAAGCTCAAGGTCCTTAGCAAAACAGATGGCCAAGATATCAGACGGGGAATTCATTTGCATAAAAAGGACGGGTGAAAAGAGTAAGACCGAATATTTCGTTAGGAAGGCCGAATAATGGCTGAGCTCCTGTTTATTTCTATCGCTCTGAGCTCTTACTCTCTCAACGATGGCCTATACAGCATACAGGAGCTTAGCTTTATTAATAGAGATATGCTGGTAGGAATAAAGAGTAAGGCTAGAGACTGAGATATATAACTATATATCTAATTATATATAGATAGTATCTTGGGACTCCGGCGGAAAAAGGGGTGTCAAGAAGGCGATATCGGCGGTCAATATTAAAGCGGAGATGAAAAATGGAAAACATTGGAAATAAATTGACTAGGCAGGAACGAAAGAAAGAGGCAGTCAGGCAGTATTGTATCCTACGCAGGGGCGTGGAGGAAATAGCTCGGTCTTTAGGCTGCCATAAAAGCCAGGTCTATAATTATGTTAATGCGGCCAAAGAAGATGTCTTAAATGAAATCAAAAAAGACCTCAGAATCAATAATAAAATTATTAACCATATGATAATGCTGACTATGCAGCTGGATTTACAAATAGAGGAAGCCTGGAGAAAATACAATGAGCTTGAAAAACTCTCGGCCACATCAATAGCCATATTAAGGCAAGTGCAAGAGTCGAATAGGGCAGGTTCAGATACAAAGCCGGCCAGTATTTCAGAGGTAACCGGATTGTCAAGGAATCTTCTAGCAATTCACGGCACACAGCAGCGGTACCTCGTTATTTTTAAGCAGCAGCTCCTTACGATGCTTGAGATTTGGGATAGGTTTGGACTTGCCGGAGAAGATGCGCTTAAATTAGTGTTTTCGGGAGGGGTGGATATTGAAGCCAAAGCCAAGGATATGAGACAGAATATAATTAATCTCATCGAGATAATAAAATTCGAGGTTAAAGATGCGCAAATTCGCAAGAATATTTTCGGAAGATTAGCAAATGAGATTAAGACAAGGTCATTAAGGGCCCAAGATGGAAGCTCCGATAAAAGACCATAATGAACCCGAATTCCAAGAAAAAGCATTGATTCGGTTTATTCTTAAGGCAAACCAAAAGAAGAAGCAGAGGCTCTTGTATAGCATAATAGGCGAAATCCTGGGCCTGTTTAAAATGACTTGACAAGTAGATATAAAACGATATAATAGTATATATGGACTTAATAAAAAAGCTGGAAGAATATAGGTTGGAGCGGAGAATAACCCAAGAAAAACTGGCGGAAATATTGGGTGTCGGTTTCGTCACGGTTAACCGATGGTTTAATGGGCATCAAAAGCCAAACAAAATTCAGGCTTACCACATTAAGAAACTGATAGGGATAAAGAGAAAATGATGAGATGTGGCTTATATATCAGGGTTTCGACTGATATGCAGAGGGAGCGGGGCGAGTCGCTAGATGTGCAACTTAAGCGTTTGGAAGCCTATGTCACCTCGAAAGAAGACTGGTCTGTTGTGGCTATGTATAAGGATGCTGGAATCTCCGCAAAGAACACCAATAGGCCAGAGTTCATCAGGATGATGGATGATATCGAAGCAGGTAGGCTTGACGTAATCCTTTGTACCAAGTTAGACCGTCTCTTTAGGAACACGAAAGACTTTCTGGATACAACTGAGAATTTTGAAAGAAAGAACGTAATGTTCGTCTGCTTGGAAGGCAACATAGACACTTCCACCCCAGCAGGGAGGGTGTTTTCCACAATGAGGGCCGCTTTTTCCCAGTTCGAGAGGGAAACCACGGCAGAACGAGTCAAGGATGTGATGTGTTCAAGGGCAGAGCAGGGAAAGTATAACGGCGGCATTGCCCCATACGGTTTTTTGTCCGAGAACAAGTCTCTTAGGGTGAATTCTTTGGAGGCCGACATAGTTAGGGAAATTTTCAGTTTTTATCTTGAGCACAGGTCAATCCTGTATGTCACGCATAAGCTAAACGAAGATGGGATTAAGACAAGGAAAGGCGGAATGTGGGCCCCGACTTCCGTCAGGAGGATTTTGACGAATCCCTGTTACTACGGCGAAGTGGTTTATAACAAGAGGAGCCACACTTACAGGGGCGAATTGAGACACAACCCTGTGGAAAGATACATAAGGGGGGCGGGAGCACACCAGCCTTTGATAACACGGGAACTATTTGACAAGGTACGAGATATCGTTAGGCAGCAGTCTAAGATAGCGCCCAAGGCGAATGCAAAGTACCTCTTGACTGGATTAGTTTACTGCAGCAGGTGCGGAGTCCGGATGCACGGAATGCTGTATACCAAACCTAACGGGGCAAAATACGCTTATTATAAATGCTCAGGTCACACACAGAAAGGCAATGCCCAATGCAGCGGAAGCTCCATAAGGGCAGATAGCCTTGAGAGCTTGATAACCGGAAATCTTAAGAATCTCTCGATTGATTCTAACCGTGTGAAGAAATCCTTGGAAGAGACAGTAATCTCGAATGATAAAGGAGCGGAAGCTACAAGGGAGCAAGTAAGAGTCTTACAGGCGCAGTTGGACAAAGCTATGGCAAAAAGGCAAAGGATTTTTGAGCTTTATGAAAGTGGCAATATAACCAAGTCAGAGTTCCTTGAGAGGAAGCAATTAGTTGACGTTGAAGAAGCGGGTATAGCCAAAAGGCTGGGAGTATTGAGGGACAAGCCTACTAGTCTCGATATTGATTATTATGATATAGATTCGACCATTGGGCTTTGTCAGGATATGAAAGAGGTGTTTGATGAGCTAGATATGCCAGACAGGAAGGAATTGCTTCGCAATCTGCTCTCTGAAATCAAAATTGATAAGCATTTCGTCGATTATTCTATTCAAATTCCGCCTAAAATCATCAGCCGTGCTCAAGATTCAGGCTTGTGTGTGGATTCAAGCGACACGGGTGCCCGTGCGGATATTTTACCGACCCGAAGAAGGAATGCCACTGCGCGCCGCCGGCGATCCAACGTTACCTTTCTAAAGTCTCGGGCCCGCTATTGGACAGGATAGATATACATCTCGAAGTCCCGTCATTGAGGTATAAGGAGCTCTCCAACAAGAGCAGGGGAGAAAGTTCGGCGGATATAAAAGAAAGGGTGGATAAGGCGAGGAAGATGCAGGGGGAAAGGTACAAAGGGCTGAGTATATTCTGTAATGCCCATCTCTCCCCGAAATACCTCGAGCAATTCTGCCGCATAGATAAAGAAGCGGCCGAACTTTTGAAACTGGCGATCCTGGAGCTAGGCCTGAGCGCGAGGGGCTATGATAAGGTGCTCAAGATTGCGAGGACGGTAGCCGACCTCGCGGGAGCAGAGACAATATCTGCAGAACACATCTCCGAGGCGATAAATTACAGGAGCTTGGACAGGAATCTGGGTTTCTGAAATAATTATGGTGACAGTATACTTAATTATTGTCCGGGAAATAAGTATACTGTCACCGAGATTATCTAGACGTGTTTGCCGAAATCCGAGATCTTCGGTTTCGCCAGTTTTTCAAAATCCGCGTATTTCATCTTCACCGTATCGGTGTGAGTCCCGCCGTTAAATACGATCTCTACATCTTCCTTAAGCATCTTGTCTGCGCAGGTCTCGAGGCCGAAGAGGTTCCCGAACGGCGGCATCGCGCCGGGCTTGTAATCCGGGATGACCTTCTTGATATCCTTTTCAGTGGCGATCTTTATGGACTTGCACTTCAGGACGGCCTTGAGCTTCTTCGCGTCGATGAGGTGTATCGCGGGCAGGACAGCGAGGACGAACCTGTCGCCGGCTTTTACCAGAACCGATTTTACGACCTGTTTGCCCGGCACTTCCTGCGCGGCCGCTATCTCCTGGGCGGTGTAGGCGAGTTTGTGCTTTAGCGCCTTGTATTTGACCTTGTTCGAGTCCAGGTATTTCTTTAACTTCGCCGCTATCGCCATCTCCATGCCTCCTTTCATTCAGGTTAGATCAAATGGTGCCGAAGGAGAGATTTGAACTCTCAAGACCTTACGGTCACTGCGCCCTGAACGCAGCGCGTATGCCAGTTCCGCCACTTCGGCCCGTCTAATTCTTATCGAACCACATCCTGTCGCGGTATTCCTTGACCATCCTGCAGGTGTTGAAGTAATGGCTTTGTATCATACAGTTTATCATAATATCGATCCATTTGGAACCCGCATTGGCGTTGCCGTTCCGGTTTGTCTCGTAATAGAGTTTTACCAGCTTCTCCAACGCGTTATAGAGTTCGCCGGAATCGGCGTCAAGGCGAAGGTCAAGTTCATTGCCTATCGGCTCGCCTGTCTTGTGCCGGTACCCGAATATCTCGCCCATACCCGCGTCCGCGGCTTCCACGACCCACCCGTCGAGCGTGGAGAGCTGGACGACGCCGTTTAGTATAGCCTTCATACCGCTCGTGCCGGAGGCCTCGAACGGGGGGAGGGGATTATTAAGCCAGACATCGACCGAGTTGCTGAGGATCTTCCCGAAAAATATGTCGTAATTCTCGAGCATTATTATCCTGATGGACGAGCCCTGTGTCCCCAGCGCGTCTATTGTGTTCATTATGTTATTTATGAATGTCCCGACGAGGTTGTCGTTGGGATGCGCCTTCCCGGCGATGATCACCTGGACCGGGCCGACCCTGTTCGCTATATCGACCAGGCGCCGGGGATCCTGGAATATCAGGCTCGGCCTCTTGTAAGCGGCTATCCTTCGCGCCCAGCATACCGTAAAGACGTTCTCCCTGATGTCCCAGCTCTCGAATATCGACTGCAGGTTGCGCTTGTTCTCCTGGTGAGCTTTCCAGAGATCAAGCCTGAACTCGCTATTGTTCCTGAGTTTCTCGAGGTCGGCAGGTTCCGCGTGCCCGGAGGCGCATTGGCCGATATCGTTCCCGTATTTTTTCAACAGATCGGAGAAACTGCCGGATATCCATGTCGGGATGTGGATGCCGTTGGTTATCGTTTGTATCTTATCCGCGTGCTGCGGGAATTGCAGCCGGGTTACCTCGCCGTGTTTTTTCGCGACCGCATTCACATGGTCGCAGCAATTAAGGAGGAGCTGCGTGAAATTCGCGGTGTCGTCTCCCTCGAGGCCGTTATTTCTTATGAAATCGATATTCTCCCGGGGAAGGATCTTCTCAAGTTCTTTTATCGGGAAACGGTCATGGCCGGCCGCGACCGGCGTATGGCATGTGTAAATAAAATCTTTTTCGAGCGAGGCCAGGCCGTCTTTTTGCAACGCGTCCGCCTTCTGGACGAGCGCGAGAGCCGCGTGCCCCTCATTTAGGTGGTATTTCTTTATCGAGTAGCCGAGAGCCTCGAGCGCTTTTATCCCGCCTATACCGAGTATCACCCGCTGAACGATCTTTATATAGGAATTATCGCTCCTGTAGAGCTGGTCGGTGAGCCTCCTGAATTCCGGGTTATTCCCCTCGACGTCGGAATCAAGGAGGGTAAGCGGTATGACGTGATTCTTGTCGAAACTGTATACGTAATATTTCCAGAGCCGGAGCAGCAGGTCGCCGCCGTTTAGCGGTATCTTAACGACCGTATCGAGGGGGATGAGGCCCGGGTACGAATACGGGTCCCAGTTTAGCGCTTCCGGCACCTGCCCGTCCTTGTACCAGAAGTTCTGCTTGAAATAGCCCTTGCGCCATAGTATCCCGATCGCCGACAGGGATGTGTTTAAATCCGCCGAGGATTTGAGCGTATCGCCGGCGAGGACGCCGAGGCCGCCGCTGTAGATAGGCAGGTCCATTATCCTGTGATCCACCTTGAAACTGAAGTAATAATCCCGTATCCTCATATTCGAAAATATGTTCTGTCTGGGGAGGATATTGGATTCTGAAACAGGTTTCGCCGGGATAAATGTATTGTAGATGCTGGTCCCGAGGCCGTATTCCATCGAGAAATAGGCCACTGACGGTTCTTCCGCGGAGAGCAGCCTCTTCTCCGCCTCGACAATGCTCCGCAGGGGGAAGCCGAAGTAGTTTTCAGCGGTTATATCTTTCGAATATAACTCCTCGAACCGGTGGACCTTGACGAGATCTAAGAATTGTTTAAGGTAGTTTTCCATATGGCCTTTTTAAAAAACTTAATAAATTATACCGATTATCGGTGCCTTTTTCAACCTAAAAAGTCGAAGGTCCCGCCGCACTGGCGGCGGGAGACGGGATTGATTTATCCGCCTTGATGTGATATATTATAAAAACAAAATGGCAGACGAGACAGTTGCCACAAATAGGGAAGCCCGTCATAATTACCACATCCTCGAGACCTTCGAGGCGGGTATAGCCCTTCAGGGCGCGGAGGTGAAGTCCCTGAGGGACAAGAAGGCAAACCTGAAGGACAGTTTTGCCAGGATAGACGATGACGAGCTTTTTCTCTATAATATGCATATCTCGCCGTATCCTCAGGCAGGCAGGTTCGCGCCCGACCCCAAGAGGCGGCGTAAGCTATTGATGCATAAGCCCCAGATAAACAAGCTTCAGGGGGACCTGGCCCAGAAAGGCCTTACGCTTGTCCCGCTGAAGATATATTTCAAGAAGGGCATGGCCAAGGCAGAGATCGCCCTGGTGAAGGGCAAAAAGCTCTATGACAGGCGGGAAGACATCAAGAAACGCGCCTCCGACAGGGATTTACGTCGGGAAGTAAGAGGGAAAGGGTAAGCGAGAGTGGGTGATATCCCCTTCCTATTAGGAGGAGAGATAACTGAAGAGAGGAACTCCGTTCCTCTCTTCAGAACGAACCTGCCCATATTTTAAGTCGAGACAGGTTCGTTTAAGGGGGCGAAAGGCTTCGACTTAAGAAGCAAGTTAAGGGTTGCGTGCCGAGGGTGTCAGGTGGCCTCGTTAAAACCTGGCAACAAAGTTAAACGCGAATGAACTCGCGCTAGCTGCTTAATTAAGCAGCATGTCCTCCGGTTTTGCCTGCGAAGCCGGGTCGGACACCGCAGCAGGCTGGTCCCATTCCTTTGGCCTTTAAGAAATGGGATAAGATGATCAAAAGGCTAGTCCTCCCGGCAGCGGGCCTGCTCGCGCGGCCGTGAAGGGCGAATGACAAAACGCAGGAAACGCACGTAGGAGCTCTTATCGAGTGACTTAAGGACCGGGGTTCGAATCCCCGCGCCTCCACCATTTAAGGGGAGAATGATAACGAGAAGGCTATTCCTGGTGATTTTCGCGGCGGTTCTTCTTTTTACCGCGGGATGCGCGACCGCCCCGAGGATGGGAGCGATACGGGGCGCGCTTTCATCACAGGCCGTGAAGATCGGCGGCAAAAGTTATATACCGCTGACGCTCATCGCCGGATACTACCAGGCCAGGTGTGAATGGGACCCGGTGGCGAGAAGGGCCGACCTCATCAAGGAGAACAAGATATTCGCTTTTTATGTCGGCATGGACTACGCCGCTATAAACGGAAAGCCGGAAAGATTAAGTTCCCCGGTGGTCTTTTATGAGGGTTCGGTCGCGATACCCGCTGATTTCGCCATCGATTCGATAGCTAGAGTGCTCAGCCCTCCGCGGATCACCGGCCCCAGGCCGCCGGTCACACAAAAATACCTGGTAAGGAAAATTGTTATCGATGCGGGCCATGGCGGCAATGATCCCGGGGCGATAGGCCGGACCGGATTAAAAGAAAAAGACCTCGTCCTCGATGTAGCCAGGCGCGTAAAAGAACAGCTGAACGAGAACGGCGTCGATGTGGTCATGACCCGCGACAGGGACAAGTTTATCCCGCTGGAAAAGAGGTCGCAGATAGCCAACGAGAACAACGTCGATTTCTTTGTCAGTATCCATGCCAATTCGGCGAGACTGAAAGGCGCGAAGGGGTTCGAGGTATATTACCTGTCGACCGCGGTCGATGACAACGCCCGCGCCGTGGAAGCCGCCGAGAATTCTTTCCTGAAATTTGACGATTCCTCTTTCCAGCGCCGCAATACGGACCTCGAGGCGACGCTCTGGGACCTCGTATATACCGAGAACAGGGAAGAATCGATAGAGCTAGCCCGGAATATCTCGAAATCCGTGGACGCGTCTACCACCCTTCATTGCCGCGGCGTCAAGAGCGCGAGGTTCTATGTATTAAAGGGTGCGCAGATGCCGGCCGTGCTGGTCGAGATCGGTTTTATATCCAATCTTGCGGAAGAAAAAGACCTTAAGAGCGCCTCGTTCAGGGAGGATATAGCATCGGCGATAGCGAAAGGGATACTCAATTACAAGAAGATCTATGAATCTACCGACGGATTTACCCAGTGAGAGATAAACCTATAGGGGTTTTTGACTCGGGCGTAGGCGGGCTCACCGTCGTCAAACAACTGGCGAAAGAGATGCCTGCCGAGGACATCATCTATTTCGGCGACACCGCGCGCGTCCCTTACGGTACGAAATCCCCGTCGACGATAAAGAAATTTTCGATAGAGAATGTCCTCTTCCTGCTGAATTTCGACGTGAAGCTTATTATCATCGCCTGCAACACTTCGTCCGCGATAGGATTGCCTTTCCTCTCCAAATATTTCAGCGTGCCGATAATCGGCGTCATCAAGCCCGGCGCGAAGGCGGCGATACGCTCGACCAGGAACGGACGGGTGGGCGTAATAGGGACGACGGCTACGGTCCTGAGCAAGGCCTATGAGAAGGAGATAAAGGCCCTCGACCCGAAGATTAAAGTTTACAGCAAGGACTGCCCTCTATTCGTCCCGCTCGTCGAAGAGGGCTGGGCCGGCGACGGCATAGTCGGCATAGCGGCGGGGAAATATCTCTCCGGGCTCAAAGAAAAGAAGATAGATACAGTGATCCTCGGCTGCACGCATTACCCTCTCCTGAAACCCGCCATACAAAAGGTGATGGGTAAGGCGGTAAAACTTGTGGATTCGGCGGAGGAGACGGCGAGAGAGGCGCGGAACCTGCTTGAGGAGTGCGGGTTGAAATACCCGGGCCGGAGAGCGGGCCGTCCCAGATTTTACGTAAGCGACGCGCCGGGTAAGTTCCTGACCGTCGCGAAGAGATTCCTCGGCACGGACGTCAAGACAGCCGAACAGGTGAAGGATGTTTGAGGTATCGGTAAAAGGGAGTTTCAGCGGCGCGCACAGGCTGAAGGGCTACCGCGGCAAATGCGAGGCCCTCCACGGCCATAATTGGGATGTTGAAGTATTTGCTGCGGCAAAAAAACTGGACCTCGGCGGCCTGGCTATAGATTTCAGGACCCTTAGAGATAAATTGAACGCCGTCCTGGATTCGCTCGACCATCGCGACTTGAACGGCATAGTATTTTTTAAAAAAGGCAATCCCTCCGCGGAGAATATCGCGAAGTATATATACGATAATTTGAAGAAAGCGCTTAAGGGCGATAAGGTCTCGCTGAGGCGCGTGAGCGTCTGGGAGACGAGGGATTCCTGCGCCACGTATTTTGAATGAAGAATCCCATGCGCGGGACAAGGAAAGCGGTGGTATTGCTGTCGGGCGGGTTGGATTCCGCGACCACGCTTTATTACGCGAAGAGCAAGGGATACGATTGCAAGTGCCTGGTCTTTGATTACGGACAGCGCCATAAAAAAGAGATCGAGAGCGCGAAGAAGATCGCCAGATCCTGCGGCGCGGATTACGAGATCATAAACATCGCTTTGCCGTGGAAAGGGAGCGCCCTCCTCGATAGGCGCATAGCCGTGCCAAAGAGCAGAAGGCGTCCTGCAAAAGGTATACCGGCCACTTATGTTCCGGCAAGGAACACGGTATTTCTGAGTTTCGCGGTTTCCTGCGCCGAGGCGACAGGCGCGACCGCGATATTTATCGGCGCGAACGCGGTCGATTTCAGCGGGTATCCCGATTGCAGGCCGGAATACTATAAAGTTTTCAATAAATTGATTAAGCGCGGAACAAAAGCCGGCGCCAAGATAAAGATATTTACACCGCTCATAGGCATGGCGAAAGCACAGATCATCAGGCTGGGAACGAAATTGGGCGTGCCGTATGAATATACGTGGTCGTGCTACGCCGGAGGCAAGGGCCCCTGCCTTACGTGTGATTCGTGCATCATAAGGGAAAAAGGTTTCAGAGAGGCCAAGATAATAGACCCCTCGAAAAAGATATGAAAATAATATTCAAACAACCTACTGCGAAAGTGACCGAAGTCTTCCTCTCTATCCAGGGCGAGGGTGTCTATGCCGGAGAGGACCATGTCTTCGTCCGTTTCCACGGCTGCAACCTGCGCTGCGCGTTTTGCGATACGCCACAGCCGGAAGCGCCCGAAGAGTCTTCGATAAGGGCTGTCGTCGATAAGGTATTCGACGCGGATAAGGGTAAAAAAGCGAAGGCTGTCACGATAACGGGAGGTGAACCTTTGCTCCACACGCACTTCCTGAAAGTCCTCCTGCCGGCGCTAAAGGAAAGAGGATATAAGATACACCTCGATACGAACGGGACCCTCCCGGATAAGGCGAAGGAAGTGATAGGCCTTGTCGATGTCATCGCCATGGATATCAAACTGCCGTCCTCGACGAAGAACAGGCATTTTTGGGAAGAGCACTTCGAATTCCTGAAAGCGGCTAAAGAGAAAGAAGTTTTCATCAAGATGGTCGTCACGAACGAGACCCACGACGCCGATGTCGAAAAGGCTGTCGCGTTGATAGAGAGCATCGACAGGAATATACCGCTTATATTCCAGCCTGCCTCTGCCTTCGGGGAGTTCAAGGGCGTCCCTGAAAACGCCAAACTTCTCGATTGGCAGAAGAAGGCGCTGGCTAAACTGAAGGACGTGAGGGTAATACCGCAACTCCATAAGATCAAGGGTGTAAAATGAAAAAGATAAATGTCAAAAAAATAAAGTCCGCGGTCGCGAAGCTCGCGGTCGAGGCAAACCTCATCCTGCGCGGGGATATTATCCGCGCCATAAGGAAAGCATACCTGGCCGAAAAAGACCGGAAGGCCAAAAATATCCTTAAAATACTACTCTCCAACGCCGCGATCGCGAAATATGAAAGAATAGCGATCTGCCAGGATACCGGGATGGCGGTCGTATTTATCGAGATAGGACAGGGCGTCAGCCTTACGGGCGGCAGTCTTTCGAGAGCGGTCAATGACGGTATCCGCGAAGGATACAAAAAAGGCCACCTGCGCAAATCTGTCGTCGCCGACCCTATCATGAGGGTTAATACAAAGGATAACGCGCCTGCGGTCATACACGAGGAGATAGTCCCGGGGAACAAAGTAAGGATAACCGTCGTACCTAAGGGGTTCGGAAGCGAGAACAAGACCGCCGTCAAGATGCTCAACCCCACCCAGGGCGCGGATGAGATCGGGGCGTTCGTGATCGAATCGGTAATGAAAGCCGGCGCCGACGCATGCCCGCCGTATATTATAGGCGTGGGCCTCGGCGGCACCCTTGATAAGGCATGCCTTTTGTCTAAAAAAGCGCTGATGCGCCATATAGATAAACGGAGCGCAAAACGCCATATCGCGGGGTTGGAAAAAGGATTGTTTAAGAAGATAAACGCTTTAAAGATAGGCCCGATGGGGTTCGGCGGCGGGGCCACCTGCCTGGGCGTAAATATAGAGACATATCCGACCCATATAGCCGGCCTTCCGGTCTGCGTAAGCATATCCTGCCACGCGACGAGGAGCGCGACAGCCACACTTTAGAATGATACGCTCTATCCAGTTACCTCTTAAAGACGACGTAATAAAAACTCTAAGGGCAGGCGATGAAGTGTTGCTGAACGGCCCTGTCTATACCGCCCGCGACCAGGCGCATTTCAGGCTGGTAGGGGCTTACGCGAAAAAGAAGATGCCGTTGGACCTCAGGGGACAGGTGATCTATTACGCGGGGCCTACTCCCGCGCGCCCGGGGAAAACCGTAGGCTCATGCGGCCCGACCACTTCAAGCAGGATGGATTTCTTTACGCCGCACCTCTTGAAGGCCGGGCTTAAGGGGATGATAGGAAAAGGTTCGCGTTCCGAGGATGTCAGGCGGGCGATAAAGAGGCATAAGGCGGTCTATTTTATCACTATCGCCGGCGCCGGCGCGTATCTTTCCAAAAAGATAATAGACGCGAAGCCGGTCTTGTATAAAGACCTGGGCGCGGAGGCTGTTTACAAATTGAAGTTAAGAGATTTTCCCGCTATCGTCGGGATAGACCCAATGGGAAAGGAAATATAACATGATAAAAAGAGCGGACGGGCGCGGCGCGGAATTCTTAAGGAAGGTGAATGTCACGCGCAATTATATGAAATTCGCCGAAGGGTCGTGCCTTATGGAATTGGGCGAAACGAAGGTCATCTGCACCGCCTCGGTCGAAGAGAATGTCCCGATGTTCCTTAAGGGCAAGGGGACGGGCTGGGTGACTTCCGAATACGGGATGCTTCCCCGTTCGTGCCAGCAGAGGGTGCAGAGGGAAGCGGTAAGGGGCGCTATCGGCGGAAGGACGCACGAAATACAGCGCCTTGTCGGGCGTTCGCTCAGGGCTGTCGTCGACCTCCCGGTATTAGGGGAAAGGTCGGTCTGGATAGATTGCGACGTCATCCAGGCGGACGGCGGCACGCGTTGCGCCTCGATAACCGGAAGTTTCATCGCGCTTGCCGACGCGTTATCATGGATGAAGAAGAAGGGTATGATAACGAAGATCCCGGTGCTCGATTACGTGGCCGCGACAAGCGTCGGCATGATAAAAGGCGAGCCGGTCCTCGACCTCACTTTCCAGGAGGACTCAAACGCCGATGTTGACATGAACATCGTCATGACAGGGGGGGTAAAGTTCATCGAGGTCCAGGGGACGGCTGAGGGCGAACCCTTCGACGGGGAAGAACTGCATAAATTGCTCGAACTCGCCAAGAAGGGCATAGGCCAGCTTATCGACATACAGAAGAAGGCATTGGGTATTTAAGTGTTTGAGATAGTCATATCATCAAGGAACAGGGAAAAAAAGCGCGAACTCAAGGCCCTCCTTAAAGGCCTCGGCATAAAAGTCCTCGACCTGAATGATTTTCCCGGCTCCCCGAAGGTAAAAGAGACGGGAAAGACTTTCGAGGCGAACGCCAGGCTCAAAGCCCTTAAGATAGCGAAATACACAAAACGGCTGGTTGTGGCCGATGATTCGGGCCTTGCCGTCAAAGCGCTCGGCGGCGGGCCGGGCGTCCGTTCCGCCAGGTTCGCAGGAAATAAAGCCGACTATGAAGGTAATAACCGGAAACTGTTAAGGCTTCTTGAGAGTGTGCCGGGGAATAAGAGGGGAGCTAAATTCGTTTCTGTGGTCGCGATCGCCGGGCCTGACGGCATTAAAGGTATAGTCAGGGGAGAGTGTTCTGGCAGGATAACTTTTGAACCCAAGGGCGCAAACGGCTTCGGCTACGACCCGGTATTCTTTTCGCCGGAATTCAAGAAGACTTTCGCGGAACTTTCCGCTTCACAGAAGAATTCTATAAGCCACCGCGGCCGCGCGTTAAAGAAAGCGCGGACCATCATTCGTTCCCTCCGAAGATCCCATTTTTGATGTTATTGAAAAGTTTGTTTTGGAATATCCTGTCAAAGCTAGGCGCGTTGGTCTTGAACTTCGGGTCTTTTGTCGTCCCGTTCAGTGTTATGATGCCGAGATAATTGCCTTCTTTATCTATGAAGAAGTCGCGGAACGGCCCGAGGGGAGAAGCTATCTGAAGAAGGCCTTTGTCGAAAGTCACGGTGGTCTGGAAATCGAGGTTGCCGTCGAAATCCACCGTGCCGTTACCCGTCAGTTTCATCTGCTCGGAGATCATCTGGGTATCTTCCGTATATATTTTTTTGTTCGCGATACTAAATGTCCCGCGCGCTTCGCCGAAAGCTATATTGCTAACCCCGGGTATATAAAGGATGTTTGCGATCCCGGAGAACACAGGCAATTCCCAGAAATGCCCGTCTTTTATCTCGAACCGGCCCTTGCCTTTCAGAGTCTCCAGGTTGCTCCCGAACCCGCCTAAGTCGGCGTTCGCCGAAAAACGCCCCTGTAGTTTTTTATCCTTCATATCGGTATCATCCTTCCACCTGCTGATATCGATATCCCGCACCGCGACCTGCACGACATACTGGGGGTTCTGCTGGCTGAAATCGATGACCGCGTTGGCGGCTAATGCGCCGTCATATGGGTTGGCGGTGACGCGCGGGAATGTCAGGAACTTATCCTTGAATTTGGCCTCGAGATGGCAACCGGCTAATTTAAGTTTCTTGATGTTGATCTGCGGGGAATCGGCGATCAGATCGGCCTGCCAGGTATCCTGGGACTTTTGTTTGCCTTTAAATACGAATTTCAATGTAAGGTCCCCGCCGACCTCGCTCTTTGTGAGCATCTCCGCCTGCTGCGGCGCCAGGAATTTTTTCAGTTTCTCGACCGTCGTATCAAGGCTGCCGCGCAGGTCCAGCGAAGGGTCTTTGAAATCCGATATGGAGCCGAAGACGGCCAGGTCGAGGGCGGCTGATTTCCCTTCAAATTTATTCAACAGGAGGTTCCATGTCTCCTGTTTCTTTGTCTTTCCTTTGAACTCAAAAGCGGAAGAGAGGGAGGTCGCCGGGTCGAGCTTATTGAAGAATTCCGCGTTCTCTTTAGGGATATACGGGGATATCTCGCCCGGGGTCGTCAAGATGTTTCCTTTTACGTTAAGCGCCGGGTCCTTGAAATTCGCGTAAGACCCGGTTAGGTTAAAGACCGTATTTTTGTACCGCCCGTCGAATTTTCCGAACGTCACGGAATCTTCCAGGTACTTGAACGCCATCCTCAGCTTAAGGTCATCCGAGGAGAGAGAGAGGTCGCACGCCGGCGTCTTGAAGCCCGTTACCTCTCCGCTTAAAAGGTATTTTTTGTCGTAAAAGAACGCCGAGATATCTTTCAGCGCCAGCGAGTCCTGTCTCACGACGAGTTTTCCGTTTATCGATTTGACGGGCTTATCCAGGAAAGCCGTTTTTACGCCGCAATCCAAAAGTTCGGAAGTAACGATGTAGGCGAGGGGGACCTTATCCTGCTGTTTCAGAATGCCGCTGACGTTAAGCGAGAGTTTGCTTATCCCGCTGAATGTGTAACCCTTGAGTTTTTCCTTCATCTCCGGCGCAAGCAGTTCGTTGAGCCGCGCGAGGTCGAGGTCGGTCTTTGCGGTCAGGTCCAGACGGGGATTGGTATAATCTTTTAACGTCCCGGAGAATACGCAGTCGAAGCCCTTGGCGAGCCCTTTAAGCAGGTCTGTCCAAAGTTTCGTCTCGTCGAAATATATCTTCCCGTTTATCCTGTCTATCGCGCCGAAGACCGGCACTCCGGTGAGTTTCGTGTCGCGGAGCTGTGTGTCAGCCGTATATTTCAGGGGGACGCCCTTATTCTTAAGGTCGAACGTGAATTTGCCGTTCGCGTCGACGTCTCCTTTTACCGAAAAGTCTTTAGATACAAGTTCGGCCCTGGCCAGTTTAGCGGCGGCGTTTATCACGCACGGTATCTTCGCCTTGGTCTTGTCCCTGAGGTCCAGGGACATCTTTCCGCTCAGGTCGATGGCGCCTTTCGCGGTATAATCCTCCCGGCCGAGGTAGAGCCCGGTCACCGACGAAACCGTCGCGACCGTCAGGCTGTTCTCATGGGAATAGGACGCGCTGATGTTCCCGCTCAGGTTCCCGGCGAGGGTTTTGAACGGCATCTCCGCGTAATACGGCTGGAATTCCTCAAGCGGTATGTCCTTAAGTTTGAGATTGAGCATCGCGCTCTTTTTGACGGGATCGAATTGCCCGTCGGCCGAAAAGGAATTAACCTGTTTTATGTCAAGCCCGGAGTTTAACCTGTATTTGATCTTAATCGGGTACGAGAGGGATATCTGGAAATCCGTATCCTTCAATTCTTTCCTGAAAGCCGGCACGGTGGCGAGGTCCTCGAGCGCTATCCGCGCGTTGGATATGATGACGCTGTTGACGAGGGTGGTCATATCCCCGCCCTCGGATTTGGGCTGGTTAAAGAAAGCGAGCGACTGGAAGTTCCATTTGTCCTGGTCATCTATGGTAAGGGCTATTTTTGGCGAATCGATCCTTACCGACGAGATCACCAGCTTCTTTTGCTGGAGGAGGGGGATATAGAGGATGTTCAGGTAAAGCTTTCCGACTTCCAGGAAATTCCTTTTGTATTTCGGGTCGTCGGATATCGCCAGGTTCCTCAGGACGATGCCCCTGAACGGGTTGTAATAGACGCTCTCAAGGGTCACTTCGCGGCCCATCGCCTTCGTGAGATACTCTATAATGAGCGACCTGCCCTTCGTGGGCATGATATTCTCGTTGACATACCAAAGCCCGATAGAGCCCAGGATGACGAACAATATGAATAAGAAGAATATCTTCCGTAAAAAGGGGATGCCCCTGCGTTTCGGTTGTTCCTGCATGGCCTATATTCTAATAAAACGGCGGCGGGTTTGCAACCTTAATTAAAAGGGTTTGACTTTGCAAGGGGGAATTGGTAGAATCTAAATGGCAAATTTCGTTCGCTCCCCGACGATTGGGAGCGTTTTTTAATCTTCGGGGCGTAGCGCAGTTTGGCTAGCGCGTCTGCTTTGGGAGCAGAAGGTCCTCGGTTCAAGTCCGAGCGCCCCGACCATATAAAGGGAGTTACAGAGGGGAAAGACCGTTTCCCCTCTGTCATATTGACATCGGGCGGAAGGAAAGAGAGTAGCCCCTTGCTGTCGGATGTAATGGGGCGCTGAGAGAAAACCATCAGGGTTTTCTCTCAGGGAGTGACGCCCTATGATAGTTTTAGCGTCACGACGCGCCTGTAGCTCAGTTGGATAGAGCACCTGCCTTCTAAGCAGGGTGTCGGGCGTTCGAATCGCCCCAGGCGCGCCATGAATTAAGAATTAGAGATGTGGTGGGTGTAGCTCAGTTGGTTAGAGCACGGGACTGTGGCTCCCGTTGTCGCGGGTTCGATCCCCGTCACCCACCCCAATAATTTCTCTCTCCTAGCTAAAGGAGAGAGGCTAAAAGCCTTAATTGAGTTAATCGATCAGGGCTTTTTCTATGTCCTAAAGGGTTAAAGACTTAGGGCGTTATTCTTCCTGCGATCTTCGACGGTACAGCACCCCTCTTTTACTGTGTATAAAATCTCTCCGAAGTAAGCCAATAATTCTCCAAAATAGCGCGATTTATCTCTACTTGGGCATGGATTCCGTTGGCCTGCCCCCATTAGTTGTACCACTTCTTAAGAGAGAGCAACCGCGTTTTCTAACCACCTAGGCTTAATAGCTTCTGGAGCGGGAGGCCGGTAATTCAATGAACTATGCGGCCTAACAGTATTAT